>JBDUAX010000636.1:0-2158 GCA_040004455.1 Gemmatimonadaceae bacterium | reverse complement strand
ACTTCATGGCGCTCGGTCCGGGATATCCGATTTCGTAATAGATATCCGGCTCGAATACGAGATAACCATTCGACACGTAGTGCGTTGGGTTAATTACGTTGCGTCCGTTTGGCGCGACGTAACTGTGCAAGTTGTCCGACAAATCTTCGTAGAAGTACGACACCATCGGATACTTCTTTTTTGGATCGAAGTCTTCTGGCTTGTAAAGAATTCCCTGCAGCGGGTGTCCGTCAGAACTCGTCCACGTCACGAGTTCGGCCGTGCCCCAGTTGTAGTCTTTCTGCCACGGATTTGCGTCAGAAATTTTTGTGAGCGACGTCAGACTCGGACCCACCCAGATGTTTGGGAATTCCGTGAACGTACTCTTGGTGACGAGATATTCTTCCGCATTACGTGCTTTCTGCGGCGCGCCGTACGCAATGTCATCGAACACAATTTTTTCCGGCATCGACTTTGCGTCGAGTTTGTCGCGATAGAATCCGCTGCCCTTGGTGACTTCGCTGAACGCGTGGAGGAACAACGGTTTCGCCGGGTCAATTGCGCGGTCATCATCGCGATCCAAATCGACCAAACGGAATACCAGGCTTTCGCGACGTCCGATTGAATCGGTTACAACTACTGGGGCGCGGACCCCATTCGGATCGATATCCCAGATATCGAAACGATCGTAAATGAGCACCGATTTGTCGCCTTTGGTCCAACCCGCAATTCCCCACGGTGATGGCGCGTTCGGTGTGCTCCACGTTTCTTCGTCAAAGTGTACACCTTTGACCGAGCCGGTTATGTCGACATTCTTTGCCGTCAGCAAATTGTACGAATGCCATTTCCCCTTGTCCCAGTACACGACAAACTTGCCGTCCACCGACAATTGTGCCTGACCCGAAACCTTTTCTGCGATCAACTTGCGCGTGCCGCTGGTCGCGTCGATCACGTACACATCGTTGCCGCCGTCACCCCACATGCGTTCGATGTTGTACGCAACACCAGTTGATGCAAGTCCCGTGCGTCCATCTTCGCTGAGCGTCACGCTGGGCATGGAGTCGTTCGTCAACTGCAAGAGCTTCTTCGTCGCGATGTGATACACTGCGTTGTACGAACGATTGCGGTCGCGGGCAACGCTCAATTTTTGTGTCGGCTGCAACTGGGCGTCTTTGTAGTGCCACAAATCGAACGTCGCTTTGCCAACGAGCGAATCGCTCGGCACCGTGTCGTCGGCAGGTGGCTGAATATTGAACTGCAACGCCGACCCGCCGCGCGTAAACGCAATGCCGGCGTTGTCGGACAGATGCATTCCAGCGGGTAGTGCAGTGGTCGAAACCACTGCGGCCGCCGTTCCTGCTTTCATGTTGCCAAAGAACAATGTCGAGTGCGCGTTCGGCTTTCCGAACTCCTCGTGGTCTGACGTGAACGCGAATTGCTGTTGCGTGCGATCAAAGGTGAAATCACGATAATTGCCGCGCCCCGTTGCCAACGTCTTCACCGCGCCGGTCGCAGTGTTCCGCATGAACATTCCGTCTTTCGTGCTATCGCGCGAAGCGACTGAATACGCGAGAACTTTCGCGCTGTCGTCAAATGTGAACGACAATACGTCGGCAATTTTCTCTTCCAAACCAGTGTCGAGGTTGCGCAATGCGATCGTCGTTCCGTACGCGCGTCGTCCACCGGGCGCAGCTGCTCCACCACCGCCGCCACGACCACCACGCCCACCCCTTCCGCCGGCACCTGCGGCGGCCGCGCCTCCCGGGATACCCACGTTGCCGCGTCCGGCACTGTCACCAGCTGCGCGCGATGCCGAATCGGGAGCAGGGGTATATACCAACCATGTGCCGTTGTCTTTCGGTAAACGCAGGCCGCGCGCTCCCGCAAGCACCGTTTGTTTGCCGTCCGCTAAACTGATCATCACCAACGACGACCCCGCTGGAGCGCCGCCTTCGCTTGCATCGGCAGTCGCTGCCGGTGCGGCGCCTCCGGCTCGACCACCGCGTCCGCGTTGCGCACGCTCCGTTTCTTCTTTCGTTGGCTGCGTTGATATGAATGCGTACTTGCTGTTCGAGTTGAATGGTCCGGTAGTGCCGGCTGCACCACCGCCGCCCCCTCGTCCGCCGCGCCCGCCGCCGCCTCCCGCAGCGCCGCCAGCGGCGGGACGCAATCCACCCGG
>JBDUAX010000231.1:0-7225 GCA_040004455.1 Gemmatimonadaceae bacterium | reverse complement strand
GCGCTTACGAATACGTGATGTCTGCACACACGTACGCGCATCGCGTGAACACGCTCATCGATTTGTTGTAACACGCGGTTCCGAAGTAAATCAACATCAACACAGTATTCCTCACTCTCCGAACACCATGAAAGCAATCATCCTCTGTGGCGGCCTTGGCACTCGTATGCGCGAGGAAACTGAGTATCGCCCCAAACCCATGGTCGACATCGGCGGGCGTCCAATTCTGTGGCACATTCTCAAATACTACGCGCACTTTGACGTTCGCGACTTCGTGCTCTGCCTCGGCTACAAGGGACAGATGATCAAGGATTACTTCCTGAACTACGAGGCGATGAACGCCGATTTCACCATGTCGTTAGGTCGACTCAGTGCGATTTCGTATCACGCGGCGCACGAAGAACAGGACTTTCGCGTAACGTTGTCTGACACCGGTGCAAATACGATGACTGGTGGTCGAGTGGCACGCGTCAAAAAATACATCGGCAACGAACGTTTTCTTGTGACATATGGCGACGGCCTCACCGATCTCGACTTGGCTGAAGCATTGCGCTTTCACGAATCACATGGACGGCTCGCTACAGTGATGACGGTACGCCCTTCATCACGTTTCGGAATTCTTGATGTGAATGGAGAAGGGCGGGTTGATGCATTCGCCGAAAAGCCCGCGCTCGATGGTTGGGTAAACGCCGGCTACTTCATTTTCGAGCCGGAAGTGTTTGACTATTTGAACACCGATGAATCGTGCATTCTCGAACGTGAACCACTTGAGCGATTAGCGGCTGCGGGCGAATTGATGGCATATCGCCACGATGGATTCTTCTTTGCGATGGACACCTATCGCGAGTACCTGCAACTCAACGAAATGTGGGATAACAACAAGGCGCCCTGGTGGACGCCGCGCAAAACAGCCGCGTCTGTGCGCAACACGCCGCGCAACGTGAACGCTGCATAATTGGTTTCCTAACTGGTTCGCGACACCAAACAAAAAGGCCCGCCGAATTTTGGCGGGCCTTCGTGTTCCTACTTCGCATCTTTAACCGTATCACCCACCTTTGCCGCCGAAGTGCTTGTTGTCCGCGCCCGCAGCAACGGGGGGGCCGCCGCGATGGAGGGGGTCAATTCCGGCCGGCAGGAAGTCAGGTGCGGTTGTGCCCACGCCCCCTGATGAAGTGCCATACGGTGAATGAGCGCTGCCCGATCCACCGAAAGTCCCACCAAGAATGCCGCCGCCGCCAAATGCGGGAGCGTCACAATGATCGCGGCCCGTGCTTCCGCCGCGAATGACTACGCCAGGGCGTTGGCTCCATCGAGCCAAAATTCCTCGTACAGTGTTGAGACCCGGCCGTGATGGGCGGCGACCATCGTTGCCCAAATCCATGTGATCGGTAGCGCCCAATGCAGCAACTGAAAGCGTTGTTGAGCGAATGGGATCGGTCACCATCACGGTCGGAACTTCACCACCTCCTGCAGCGGCCGAGACCAGCGCGGTTTCTGTAGCGCTAGTTGACTGAGCCGCTGACTCCTTGTTGGCGTCGGCAGGCGCAGTCGCGACTTCAGCTACCGTTGGCGAAGGCGCAGGTGACGGCGAACGTTTTGTCGTCGGAACTGCAATGCGCTTGCCGGCGTTGTCGCCGCTTGGGGCGCCGTTACTTATCTGCTCAACTGGCGAGACGATCCCAGTTCGTTGAGACTGAACTGAGCTCGCGAGATTGAGATCCCGCTCCACATCGGCCGACGTGGACTGGCTGGGCGCCTCTGTCCGGTCGCAAGCGACGAGGCTTACGGAAACTGCAACCACCAACAACGCGGATGCTGCGACAACTTTTCGCATGTGATTCTCCGACTTCGGTGAGAGCGACAATTCGAAATCCAACCTGCAATTGATGCGCTAACGTATCCAACACGCCAGGAGATGTTTACGTCACGAGGCGATACAATAGCCCGGACGGGAAGACTCCGCCAACATTGACGGAGTCTTGTGTCACACTGCGCTCAGTCCTATCGACGCGGCCCTCGTGCTACACCGGCGGACACAGAACCCGAACTACCAATGCTTCCAAGTCCCGGAGGAAGGCCGCCGTTTTCCGGTCCGCGAGCACCTGTTCCTCCGGACGTACTGCCTTGTGGCGCATGGGCCCCGCCGGTTGCACCGAACGTTTGGCCAAGAATTCCGTTCCCACCGCGTCCTGGCATCGGCTCGCAATGATCGATCCCAGCTTGTCCCCCGCGAATGATTGCGCCCTCCGGCATTGAACCGCGGTCACCCGAGCCAAAGCGACCGCGATCATTGCCACCGTTAATGCCAATACTGTTGTTTCCCGCAGAGCTGCCGGCCGACGCCGTCGAATTGCGAATCGGATCGGTCACCATCATGACGGGGGCTTCGGCAGGCGCAGGAGCTGGCAATGCTTCGGCCGGCGCTACTTCATTCGTTACCGATGCGGACGTTGGCAATGGCTTCGCGTCGGGTGGCGCGATAGCAATATCTTCAGCTTGCGGCGACTGAGCCGGTGAGGGTGCCCGCTTTTTCGTTTCAACACCGAGCCGCCTGCCGGCGTTGTTGCCACTTGGAGCACCGTTGCTCATCTGTTCAATTGGCGAAACGATTCCCGTTCGCTGCCGTTGCACGGAGCTTGCAAGGTTGAGGTCGCGTTCGCTATCGGCGGTGGTCGTTTCATTTGGCGCTTTCGCTTTGTCGCAGGCCACCAGGCCCGTGCAAACAACGAAGAGCGACAACGCGGATGCTGTGACGATTTTTCGCACGAGGTCCTCCGACAACAGTGAGAGCGACAATTGACCTTCCAACCTGCAATAGATACGCCAGTGGCAGATCGTTTTAATGCGTGGGATTTATCTTGCGCGTTTTGTAAAAGCGTCCGAGATACAGGACGAAGTGCTGTCACTCACAAGCGACAAACAAATGTTTGAACTACGAAATCGTTCGTTCGGACGGACGGCAATTCTGTTGTGCGTGTTGCTTGTCGCGTGCAACGGTGGCGATCGCGTACCAGTCGAGCAGCGTCGGACGATTTCCGATTCGTTGCAAAAGTTGGTTGTCCAAGCATACGACTTTTCCAAGCCCGACGCATCCAGGCGGTTGCTGAGCCTGTACCCGGACAGCGGCCGAGTCATTTCCGCATCAGGGGGCCATGTCTCCACAACCCGAACGGCGTTGGAATCCGGGATCACGGGTTTCTGGCAGCGCGTCGGCCAAAATATGCAGGGACCGAAGTTCGTACTTGGTTCGGCGTACGTCGATGTACTGACTCGAAACTCAGCGGTAATGACAATGACCTACAGCATTCCTCATCTAACGCCAGCAGGCATGCCCCATACCGTAAGCGGCGCCTGGACCATGCTGTGGCGTCGCCAGGATGGTCGCTGGGTAATCGTTCAGGAGCACCTTTCTGACACGCCCGAGTCCACAATGTCGAGCGACTCGCTGGCGGCCGCGACCATGGATCCAAAAATGTCGATGCCGATGGGTGGCAAGAAGTGATGCCTGCCCCTATTCTGGAGCTCTATGGCGCCTCTTTCTGATATCGAAATTCAGCGTGGGCTGGGAACCCTTCCGGGCTGGTCACGCAAGGGTGACACACTCGTTAAGGGCTACCATTTCGCGACGTTTCCGAAGGGAATCGATTTTATTCGCCGCGTGGCCGATGTTGCCGAGTCGATGAACCATCATCCGGACATTGATGTGCGATATACGAAAGTGAATTTCGTCTTGAGCAGTCACGATGCCGGGGGAATTACCGAGCGCGATTTGGCGTTAGCTCGCGCGATTGAAGATTTAGCTGCGGCCTGACCGTCACACACCAGGAATGAAAAAGGCCGCGGCATTTTTGTCGCGGCCTTTGCCATTCCGCGAACCAATCAGTTACGACGCAGCGTCACGCTTCCATTGACCGTGCTGGCGCGAACACGTGCCGCTCCATTGCCTATGGTCCCCCGAAGTTTCCGTGGCGAAAATGTGCCGACAACCGTAATCGGAAAATCGGTCGAGACGCGTCCGTTCACTGTTGCGAGTTCGAGTTGTGCACCGAAATTTTGCGGTAACTCGAGCGTGATTGATCCGTTCACCGTTTCGTAATCGAGATCGTCGGAGTTGGCGACAGAATTCATACTGACGCTGATGCTCCCGTTCACGGTTTTGGCGTGCACCGGCCCGCCGGACGTTCGCGCGCTGATCGTGCCATTCACGGTGTTCGCGTACACTTCGCGCGTTGCACCGCTCACATCAAGCGCACCGTTCACCGTGTTGATGTCAACGCGAATACCATCCGGAACGCGCACCACAAAGCTCACTGAAACATCGTTGTGGTTGTCGTTGTTGGAGTTGCGATTGTTGCGCGGCGAGTGAATGCCGTCTTCATCGCAGGTCGACTCGGGATTCCACATGGCGCAAATCAATACGTCGCCATTGCGTGCGCTGGGTTGCTCAATGCGAACATCGGCGGGATTGCCTCGCCGCCAATGCTTGTCCGCCGTCACTTCGACTTTGCCCGACGTGCTGTGTTCAACGCGAATTGGGCCATTGATGTTCTTGATGATAATGCTGCGACCGTTCGAGATGCTTCCCGTCCAGGAATAGCCGCTTTGGCTGTTCTCCCTGGCGTCGCGATCGTCGCGCGAATCGCGCGTGTCACGAGTATCCCGTCCGTCGCGACGATCGCGCTGCGCCTGGGCGGCAGTTGCGAACGATAGTCCCGACAGAACGGCGAGCACTGTAGCGGTACGTGTTGCCTGACTTGCGATACGAGCAATCACTGAATGCATGATGTAATCCTCTTAATTTTTTCGAGCAGGGCGCGCGGTCGTCGCGGACACGCGATCGATGTGGACATCACCATTGAAGGTTGAGACGGAAATGCGAGCGCCGTCTCCCGCGTCTGATCCAAACTGCAGGTGTTGCAAATTGCGCAGCGATGTCGATTGCACCGTGGTCGTTTTGGTGGTTGTGGTGGTGTAGGACTTTCCATGCAAAATCGTTACACGTTTCGTCGCCGGTGATTCGATGACATCCTGACCGGGCAGCAACACCAGAGGAAATGTGCTATGCAATTCTCCCTTGAACGACTGTACATCGATCATGCCCTTCGCGTCGTCATTGAGATGGAGTCGCACATCGCCAGAATGCGTGTTGAACTCGTAGCGCCCATCGGAAACCAGCGTTCCACCAAACTCGATGTCACCGCGTACGAGCTGCACCTGCACAATTACCGCTCGCACATCGCGCAACGAGACGTCGCTGGTGCTGGCACTCACATCGACATCGCCGCGCACGTTCACGATCTTTATTCCCCCCGTTAGACCTTTGACGCGCACTGGTCCATCAATATCCTGCAGCACGATGTCGCCGGTCATCGACGAAACTGCCGTGCGGCCGGTGGCGCCGCGAACCGTAACTTCTCCATTCGTAACTGTGGCATCGACTTCGCCACGCACGTCAACCACGTGAACATCACCCCGCGACGAATTCACCGCGACCCGAGTACCACGCGGCACGCGCACCGTGAGTGATACTTCATTGATTCCACGACTGCCACGCGTTTCAAGACGCGCCGAACGCGCCATGTACGAGACGCCGAGACTGCCGGTCGTACTGTGGCCGCGAAACTCCATCTCATTGCGATCCCACCCTTCAACGTTAATGACGCCGGCGAGCACGTTAAGATCGAGAATCGTACCGCGTTCAACGACGAACGTTGTGTCGAGACGCATGTCGATCCGATCAAAGCGCGACCGGCCTTGACGCAGGCTTACCGACGCCTGTGCGAGTGCGGCGCGAGTTTCCATCTGCGCATAACGCATGGCTTCGGCGGTAATGCGTGCCACATCTATCCGAATATCTTCCTGCAAGCGCCGTTGCGCAGACCGCTCTTCGCTCGAACTCTGTGCGTTAGCCGCAACTGCACACGCAAATATCATCGTGGCAAGCACCGCGAGTGCGACAAGAATGCGTGGCGAGCGTTTCTCCAGCGTTGCCACTGCCATTCGTGTTTTGCGCATCACAGTAGCGCCACTCGGCGCAGCACATCGAGTTTGTTTTCAAGCGCGCGATCAAGCTGCGTGGACAGGAAGCGGCTCCGCGGGTCTTTATCCAACGCAGCACGACTGTCAGCAATTGCCTTGTCTATGATTTTCAGGTTGCGTTGAATTTCAAACACTGTTGTTGAATCGAGATCGCCAAGACGCTCGTCAACAATTCGGCGCATCGCGACAATTTCGTGCTCGTACGTCGACTCGGCGGGGCGATTGCTAACGGCAATGAACGGGGTGCCGCTATGCGTTTCGGAATCAATCGGGGCAGTCGCTTTCGCTTTCGGTGTCGCCGTCGCAACATTGGCCACGGTGTTTGAAGGCGTCGGGGCCTTCGCGCGAGACATAAACGCATACGTCGCACCCGAACTGACCATCACGAGTGCGGCGGCCGCAATGCCAAACGTTTGAACCGAGATGCGACGCGGCGGACGAGCATGAACGGTGTGCGCCGAATTGATGGAGGTAACTGCTGCATCAATGCGCTGAGCAATGCCGGGCCACAAATCTCGCGACGCCGAAAGAATCGGAAGCATGCCAGCCTCGTTGACGAGGCCGCGCAGTTCCACCAGCAATGCGGCGCAACTCGCGCAATGCAACACATGCGCGTCCATGGCGCGCTGTTCCAACTCGGGGAGCGCGCTCTCCAGACAATCGGAGACACTGGCCTCGAATTTCTCGCACATAGCGGAGTGTGAAGATGCGGAATCAGACATGGCACGAATGGGAGAACGTTGGCAATGCGAGCTTCATGGTGTTCATCGTTTTTTAGCGAGAGAGCGCTTGTCGCAACAACATGCGAGCACGGTGCAACTGCGCTTTACTTCCCCCCGGCGAAATGCCGAGTTGTTCGCCAATTTCTTCGTGGGTAAAACCTTCAACGTCGTGTAGAACAAAAATCTGTCGTGCACCGCGCGGGAGGCGGGCAATCGCTGCATCAAGATCGAGTCGTTCGCCGACAAATGCTGCACGGCCGGGTGTGATGCCGATGGCTTCATCATCACTGACCGCGCGGTTCTTGTTGGCGTTATCGGATTTTTGCTGTGTCAACACCACGTTTACTGCGACGCGATGCAACCACGTGGACACCGCCGAATCGCCGCGAAAGGTTGGCAACTTCTGCCACACCCGCACAAACACATCCTGCGTGAGTTCCTCCGCCTTGTTGCGATCACTCACC
>JBDUAX010000230.1:0-7226 GCA_040004455.1 Gemmatimonadaceae bacterium | reverse complement strand
TTTGAAAACGCTCGGCCAAATCGAACGCGACGGGACTCATGTAGAAACATTCTTCTGGATTGCACGGGAACAACACAATGTGTTTCGTGTCGCCATGCGACGCATACGCGAGCGACATCAAATCGCCCTGTTGCGTGCGCGTCGGCATTCCCGTCGCAGGGCCCGTGCGTTGAATGTCGTAGAAAACCGCTGGAATTTCGGTGTAGTACGCCAGGCCAATGAACTCTTGCATCAGGGAAATGCCAGGACCTGACGTGTTCGTGAACGCACGCGCACCGGCCCAACCCGCACCAATCGTGATTCCGGCCGCCGACAGTTCGTCTTCCGCCTGAATGATGCAGTACTTCGCCATTCCGTTTTCATCAGTGCGAAAGCGTGCACAAAATCCCGTAAATGCTTCCATCAATGATGTTGATGGCGTAATCGGATACCACGCACCCACCGTCGCACCCGCGTACACCGCACCTAACGCCGCAGCCGTGTTGCCGTCGATGATGATATAGTCTTTCGTTGCGTCCATCTTCTGCAGGTGGAACGGCAACGGACACTGAAAGTTCGCCATCGCGTAATCGTATCCCATTTTGATGGCCAGGTTGTTGGCATCAAACAGGCGTTGCTTTTTGGAGAACTTCTCGACGAGCATCTGCGAAATGATTTCGAGATCGATGCTCAAGAACGCCGCGAGCGCACCCGCGTACACAATGTTGCGCAACAACGTGCGATCGCGATCGGTCTTGAAATTCTCCACGCACATGCGACCAAAGGGAATGCCCATGATCGTGATTCCTTCGCGCACGAGGTCGGGCTCCATCGGCCACGATGAATCGTACAGCAGATATCCGCCTGGACGAACCGTTGCAACATCTTTCGCGTACGTCGCAGGGTTCAATGCCACCACCAAATCCACTTCCTGCGGACGCGCGGTGTAGCCGTCTTTGCTCGCGCGAATTTCGTAGAACGTTGGCAATCCCTGGATGTTCGACGGAAAAAGATTCTTTCCCGTTACCGGAATTCCCATGCGGAAAATCGCCTGCATGAGCAAGCTGTTTGCGCTGGCCGAACCCGTGCCGTTCACGGTGGCCATCTTGAATGCAAAATCGTTTATGCCGCTCATACGAGAACTGGGATAGTTGTACCAGATGGACCAAACGCATACGGCATAATCAGTGCAAACTTCGCCATGTCCCATGCAGCTGTTGGACAACGCTCAGCGCACAAACCGCAGTGCAGGCAAATGTCTTCGTCTTTTACCATCACACGCTTCGTTTGCGGCAGTGCGTCGGACACGTACAAATCCTGCGTGAGGTTGTCGGCAGGCGCAGAGAGTCGCGTGCGAAGTTCCGACTCATCATCGGAGCCCTTGGTGATCGTCAAACAATTCACCGGACACACATCAACGCACGCATCGCACTCGATGCACAAACTGGCACTGAACGCCGTTTCCACATCGCAATTCAAACAGCGCTCAACTTCCGTCGCAGTTTGTTCCGGTGTGAAACCGAGTTCGACTTCTTCACTCACGCTCGCAAATCGCTTCACGAGTTCGGCGTGCGTCATCTTCTGCCGAGACGACGGGTTGTAGTCGTTGCTATACGCCCACGCGTGCATGCCCATCTTGGTGCTTTCCAGATGCATTCCTTGCGGCGGACGATCGGTAACCGACTGACCCTGGCAATGCAAATGAATTGAAACGGCCGCCTGATGTCCGTGTTCAACCGCCCAGATGATGTTTTGCGGTCCCCACGCTGAATCGCCACCGAAGAACACGCCCTTCACGGTGCTCTCCATTGTCGTCTTGTCGACCGTGGGCATATCCCACTTGTCGAACTCGATTCCGGCGTCGCGTTCAACCCACGGAAACGCGTTGTCCTGGCCGATGGCGAGAATCACATCGTCGGCCGGCATGATTACCGTGCCCGTGACTTTGCTTTTCTGTTTGCCATCTTCTTCATACCACTCGAGCTGTTCGAATTCCAAGCCGACAAGCTTTCCGTTTTCAATGACGAAGCGCTTCGGCGCGTGATTCTCGATGATGTGAATTCCCTCTTCTTCGGCATCTTCCAACTCCCACGGCGACGCTTTGAAGTGGGGACGCGAACGGCGCGCAACCACTTTCGTATCAAGGCCACCAAGGCGGCGCGATGTGCGGCAACAATCCATGGCGGTGTTGCCGACGCCAATGATCAGCACGTTCGGACCAATCTTGTCGAGATGTCCGAAATGCACGCTGCCAAGCCATTCGATGCCAATGTGAATGTTCGCTTTCGCGGCGTCATCCCAACGACCAGGAATGTCGAGCTCTTTTCCCTTCGGAGCGCCGCTGCCAACAAACACCGCATCGTAACCCTCGCCCAACAACCCTTTCATGCTGTTCACCGGCGTGTTGTACTTGACCTCCGCGCCCATGTCGATGATGCATTGCGTTTCTTCGTTCAACACCTGTTCCGGCAAACGGAACGACGGGATGTTGACGCGCATCAGTCCACCGGCCTGCGCATTTTTTTCGTAAATCACCACCTCGTAGCCCATTGGCAACAGGTCGTTCGCGACGGTGAGCGACGCGGGCCCTGCGCCGACCAAAGCGACGCGTTTGCCGTTTCGCGTTTGGGGCGCTTTGGGAAGGTATTCCGTGATGTCGTCCCGCAGGTCTGCCGCGACGCGCTTGAGGCGGCAAATAGCGACGGGTTTGCCGTCTACGCGTCCGCGTCTGCAGGCGGGCTCGCAGGGCCGGTCACAGGTGCGGCCGAGGATGCCTGGAAAGACATTCGATTCGCGATTGAGAAGGTAGGATTCCGTGTACCGCCCCTGGGCGATGAGCCGGAGATATTCCGGCACGTTCGTGTGGGCAGGACAGGCGTATTGGCAATCCACAACTTTGTGGTAGTGGTGTGGATTGCTGACATCGGTGCGCAACGACATTCGGGGGGCCCCTTTGTGTCTCGTTCTGCGGATGTTGGCGGGTGGGGCATAAGGCGCGCAAGGCGGATATGCAGGGGAATTACGGGGGAATTATGCGGGGCGTTGGCAGATCAGTGTTGGGGTCTGGGGGTCAGAGCTGGGGTCAGACACCTTTCGGGTTTTCCGGCAACGCAACGATGGCAACGGACTTCGAATGGTTCGTCATTCTGCGACGCGATGGATTAGCTCGATATGGAGCGCACAGCCGATAGGGGGCCTGTGCATCAATCCACCGCTTTTCACTGGACGGTTCCATTGGCTAGAAAGCTTCGCTGCGTTCTGCCCGACCAGACACTGCACATCACACAACGCGGCAACAATCGAATGATGATGTTCACTGACTCGGTGGACTACCAGTATCTTCTTCGATTGATGCACGAAAAAAGCGTTGATGCCGGCTGCGGGATTCACGCATATGTCTTGATGGGGAATCATTTTCACCTGTTGACGACGCCAACGCACAAGACGGGTCCATCGAAAATGATGCAGGCAATTGGTGGCTCATACGTTCGATTCTTCAACCACCGCCAGCGTCGTACCGGGACTATGTTGGAAGGACGATATCGTTCATCGAATATCGACTCCCACCGTTATTTCTTCGCTTGCAGTCGTTATATAGAGCTGAATCCAGTGCGCGCTTGTTTGTCGGAAACCCCGGCATCGTATCCGTGGTCGAGTTTTCACGCGAACAGCTTTGGACGTGCTGATCCGATCGTAACGCCGCATTCTCTCTATCGGAGTCTCGGGGAGTCAGCGACCGAACAGCAGGCGGCTTATCGGTCGCTGTTTGCGCATCACGTCGATTCCGTTGCGATCGAGGCCATCGCGTCTGGAGCATTCCTGCGTGGTAGCACCCGAGTGGAAAAACCGAAAGGTGTCTGACCCCAGATGGCGTTAAAACCGTACCTGCGCCGTCACGAATACACTCCTCGGCGACAAAATAAAATACGCGGGTCCGTCGCCGTTGTCATATCCGCTGCTGAACTTCTTCGAGTCTGTCAGATTTGCGCCGCGCACAATCAGCGCGTGCTTGCCAATGTTCAATCGCAATGATCCGTCGACGAGGAAAAACGCAGGCAGTTTCAAAGTGTCGTTATCAGTATTCGTGAGATACGCGCTGCTTTGGTAGCGTCCTTCCATCGACAACGTCACATACTTCGAGAACGTGTATTCCGCACGTTGTGAGGAGAGTACTGCTGGCGTCAGCAGCGGGTGTACGTTCGTAAAAGTCTCGGGCGTGTCGCCACTCGAATCCGTGTATGACCTGATGCGGTTCATGCTGAATGTCGCGTTGCCGCCGACAGTCAACTTGGGCGTAGCACGCCAATCCGCGTCGAGCTCAACGCCGCGGCGATAACTTGCGCCAACGTTTCGGCGAAGCGCGGAACCCGTGAGGCTTATTGCACCAATTTTCGCGATGTCGTTTCGAAAATCCATGCTGTAGACGTTCGCATTGAAGTGCATGCTCGATGTTTGCAACACGATGCCCAATTCGCCGTCGTACACGCGCTCGGGTTTGACGCGCTTCAAGTCACCAATTGACGCCACGTTGCTGGCGTCCATGTCGTCGGCCCCGGCAAACATGTCGCTCCGCGTTGGTTCGCGCGTAGTCGCGCCGTACGATGCGTAGTAACTCAATCCGTTGTTGCCTGGCAGCGTGACGCCGATTTTTGGATTAATGAACAGCCAGGAGACTGAACGCTCACTGATTCCGGCGTCGGCGCTTGGCGTGTACTTGAAGTGCGGGTTTCGCACCTGGAGATCGGCGAAGTAGATCGCGCGTCCGGCGGTTAGAGCACCTTTTGCAAACGCGCTCACTTCCTGTTTGTGTCCCGTGTTGTTGTAAATCGAGTGTGTTAAATCCGGACGTAGATATTCGAGATGCGAACGCTCGTAGGTGCTTGCGTTCAGCCCAATATCACTCTTGAACGCGCCTTGCTCGTGATGCACCGCGCTCGTCAGTCCGTAGGTCGTGAAGTCGAGCACGTAGTTGTACAAATCCGGCGAATACGCGTAATCGTAATTGCCGGCGGCCGACAGACGGTACAACGTTGCGGACGCGGATGTCGACAGTGAGAGCAATCTCGTGTAGGCGAGCGAGACTAACTGTTCGCCAAACTGATCGAGTTCATTCGGCTGCAGCGAATTCAAGCGTCGATCGAGTTTCAAATCCGCTTCGCGTTCGGCCAGATACGCGAGCGTGTCGCGCATTAAACCGCCGGTTGCCGTCAATTTCAGAATGTCGCGATCGCCGAAGTATCCGGCGCTCAGAAATCCTGAATAGCCGGCCACACCGGAGTGATAGCGATAACCATTTTCCGCTTGCGCGCTCAATCGTGCGTAAGCAGCGAAGCGACTCGGCAACAGTCCCGTGCTGTACGACAACATCGCGCGCTTCGAGTCGAACGATCCGTATTGAAGCTCGGCTTCCGCGCCACGCGGACGTAACGCGAGCCCTGCGGTTTCGAAGTTCACTGATCCTGCGAATGAAGCGGTGCCTGCCGTGCTGGTTCCAACTCCACGTTGTACCTGCACCGATTGCAAACTCGATGACAAGTCAGGAAAATCTGCGAAGTAGAGCACCTGATCTTCTGCATCATTCAGCGGAACGCCGTCGAGCGTAATGTTGATTCGCGATTGATCAATGCCGCGAAGGCGGATGTAGCTGTATCCCCAGTTCGTACCGGTCTCCGCGTAAGCTGTGAGCGACGGCGCGGCGCCTTGCAGCAACAACGGCACATCCTGGCCAAAATTCCGGCGCGTAATCGTCGAACGATTGATGGTCGACGCGGAAATTGGTGTTCCGCTCGACCCGCGAATGGCGGAAACGATGACCCGTTCCAAGGGACGCGTGGAATCGGTGCGTGCTTTGGCGCTGTCGGCGCCAAAGGTTTGTGCGCTGGTTGTTGAGGTGGCCGCGAAGATGGACGCAGCGAAGATCAGCGAATTGGTCAGCGTCGTCGTGTGCGACGCGTTTGACCGACTGCGCCCGTGGCGCAGTCTGAATGATGTGTGGAGCATTTGGACTCCCTACGCCGGTATGATCCGGATCAGGTTCTACGGGACTCTCTCAGCCTGTTCCGTTAGTGGCACAGGCACCCCGGTCGTGGGGGCAATTTAATCATGAAGGGGACCTCGCTGGCAAGCGGCGTGGGCGTAGACTTGATGGGGACCGCCCTTTGATGGTTTGATGGGGCCAGGTTCATCAAACCGACTTTGATGGGGTCAGGTTCATCAAACCGACTTTGATGGGGTCAGGTTCATCAAACCGGCTTTGATGGGGACAGGTTCATCAAACCGACTTTGATGGGGCCAGGTGCAGTTAGCGAAACCATGCAGGCAACAACCAACATCAAGTCCCTATGCTTTTTACAAATCGCGCGATTCTCGCCTCAATGTTCATGCTGCCACTCGCACTGCCGCAGCAATTGCGCGCGCAAAGGGCCGCACCGAACAACATGGTGCAACCGAACACACCCACATCAATTGCCGCGCTCTTCAAATTGACGCGACCGGAACTATCGGGCGAAAAAGCGAAAGACGTGGTGGTGTTCATGGACCAATGGTTTCGCTGGCCAGGCAACACCGGATTCGACCGGAGTCTCGATCACGTTGAAGGCATTCTGCGTGCGGCCGGATATGTAAAGGAGGATTCCGCACCCGCCAGTGCGAAACTCACGTATCGTGTTGAGACGCGACCGCTCGGGAATCTCGCGTGGGACCCAACCGACGCATCGATCACGATTGAGGGAGAGAGTGCGCCACTCATGAAGTGGAGCACGAATCGCAACATGCTCGCGATCAATTCCTTTTCAACACCGGACGAAGGTGTCGTTGGTGAATTGATTGACGCAGGCAAAGGAACCGCAGCGGAACTCGACAAGGCTAACGTCAAAGGCAAATTGGTTTTTGCCGACGGGCGCCTTGGTCAAATATTTACCGAAGCCGTTGTGAAGCGCGGAGCGTTGGGCGTACTCGCGTACTCAATGCCAGCGTACACGCAGCCAGACAAGTATCGCAACAGCGTGCAATTCACGAGCGTCGGTTTTGACTCAACCAGGAAATCATTTGGCATTGCACTGTCCAAAAACGGCATTGAAGGACTGCGCACCGCTCTCGCAAAGGGTCCAACAAAACTTCGTGTGAAAGTGAAGTCGCGATTCTTTCCCTCAAGCAATCGCATGATTGTCGCCGAAGTTCACGGCGCGACAGTTCCCAAGGAACGATTCGTGTTCAGCGCGCACGTGCAGGAGCCAGGAGCAAACGAC
>JBDUAX010000229.1:0-7232 GCA_040004455.1 Gemmatimonadaceae bacterium | reverse complement strand
AGCGAGTGGGACGCAGTCGTCGGTGACTGGTGAATCAGGCTGCTGATCGAGCTCGTCGCTTCGCCGTGGCAGAAGTCACGGACAACAGCGCGTCAGGGTGTGCAGCTGCCACTCGCAACAAAACCTTCGCGGGGCCCTCCGGTTTCCGCCGCCCTTGTTCCCAATTTTGCAGCGTATCAACGCTAATCCCCAGTAATGATGCGAACTTGGCTTGGCTCAATTTGAATCGAGCCCGCAATGATGCCACATCAATTGATGTCGCACTCAACAAATCCTGCGAACGCGTAACGCGCGCGGGCTTCAATTTTCCTGCCTGAATTGCCTTCATTTCCTTGACACTTGCAATCAATTCGTCGAACAGATCTTTTCGCATGATGACACTTGTTAAATGTCGTGAGTGACCAGACGTCGCAAGGCGCGAAGTTCGTGGATGGAGAGATCGCTCTTAACGTTTACCGCGACATGAATAATGCCAGCGGACACTTCGTAGCCCAGCAGATGCCGGAATGACGGTGCCCGATTCAGGCATAAACATGAGGTACAACTGCAACTCCTCAAATTCATCGGCAGACAGTAGTCTATCGACTTGCCGAGTGAAGATCGGTGTTTCGATAAACTCCATTAGAAGCTGTTCCTGACCATGATATGCGTCAATGGCGGATAGACGCCATTGGCGTAGCATGACAATTCAGTAAACAGGATATTCATTGAGCAAATCTTGATCTACGTCATTCCAAACCCATCACCGAATTCACCTACACACTAGCTGATCAATTCACGTCGTTACGCGATCATTCGACGCGAGGGACTGGATTGACGCTGGCGCGACCTTGATCGCGGGCCGCTTGCCACCTACTCCAACCGCCTCTCCCAATCCTCCGCCACCAACTTCGCGCCGAAACTCTCATGCGCATTCGAACCAACAAGCCGATACCCCAGTCGCTCATAAATCTTGCGCGCGCTCGTCAAATTGCTCTGCGTCCACAACTTGATTGTCGTATACCCAACCTGCCTCGCAAACTTTTCACACTCCGCAACGAGTCGTTCACCAATGCCAAGACCGCGCGCAGACGGATCGACAATCAGCAAACGCAGTTGCGCAGTCGTTGCGTCCTTCTTCACGACAAACACGGATCCCACGCGCTCACCATTTCGCTCGGCGATCCAACACCGCTCGTAACTGGCGTCGAAGTTCTCGAGAAACGCGCCAGCAATTTTTGCGACGAGCGCCTCGAATTGACCGTTCCAACCATACTCGCGCGGATATAGCGTGCCATGACGTTCGATAACCCAACCGATGTCACCGGGTGCGTGCGTGCGAATGACGAACGCCGGGGCTGGGTCGCTCTCACGCTTGAGTAGCCTCTCAAGTGAGCCCATGGCGTGGACGACCTGCGCGCGCGCTTCATCTGTAAGTTCGGAGAGCATTTGTTCGGTGACCGCGTTGGCGCGCGCGAGAAGTGGCGCGAACGTGCGGCGGCCGAGTGCGGTGAGGGAGAGAATGCGGCGCCGAGCGTCGTCGGGGGCTGGCTTCATACCCACGATCTTGAGAAGTCGGAGCCGCTGCAGCAAACGGCTGACGTAGCCAGCGTCGAGCTTCAGCTCCGTTGCGAGATCAGTCGCAGATAGACCATCGCGATGGGCGAGCTCATACAGCACGCGAACTTCTGTGAGTCCGAACGGGCTGTCCAGATGCCCCTGATCGAGAGCACCGATTTGGGTGGTGTAAAATCGATTGAAGCGGCGGACGGCCTCGATGTCCTTCGTCGACACCCTGGGAGGGCGGGGAACGGCTTTGGAGCGGGCAGTAGTCATAGCGAGCGTTATCAGTCGACGGATGAGGTTTTACACTGGAACTACCAGTTGCTCCAATCAAATAAAAGAGTTGACGGAGTCAAGTATCGACCCGAGCAATTACTGAAGACGTTCGATTTCTGACGCGATCGAGTCAGCGCGCCACGTCGAAACGTCAATCGCCCAATTGTTTCCAGTGATACTTCCCATTCGCGAAATAGATTAGCGCGCTGGCGCTGCTTTCCCGCTCGATTACGACGGCATCGGTTGGGCGCGTACGCGTACGGGGCTGAATCTTCCAGCTGCCCATCCAATCGAAGGTGTCGCCACCGTTACCGAAGTCGGCGCCGGCGCCGATTACACGGGGGAGAGTCTTGTCATTGTGAATGAACACGATACCGATTTTGTGCGTGGTGCGCGTTTCGATGAGGAGCGCGATGTCGGGTTTACCATCGCCGTCGAAATCGCCCGTGAGAGTGTTCACTTTAATATGCGACGAGAGCTGCAGCGAACGGGATTTGCTCAGCACTTCCCAGCGAGGGGCGGCCCAAACGGGGATTGGAGATTGAGCGTGCGCACCTGGCGCAAAGAAAATCGCGAACAGCGTGCCGAGAGTTGTGAGCGTGAGAACGCGTTGAGTTATCAAGCCGTACCGCTAAAGAGAAGTGAATTGGAAGTCAGCTCGAGGAGCGCTACTTCTTGGCAACAGTGACAGCATGCAAGCGAACGACAAGCGAACGAGGACTCCCTTCACGAACGCGGTCTATGAAAGCGAGTGTCTTACCGTCGTACGCCATATCAAACGCACCCCAGGGATCGCGTCGGTAAATTTCTTTTGGCGAACCAAAAACAGGAGCAGCGCTACCGACACCTGGAGTGAACGTCGACGCATAGATGACACTGCCGTTGTTGAAGTACAACGTGCGTGAATCTGCGCTCCAATGAGAATGGGCGCCGCCATTTGGCGAAACGAGAAAATGTCCAGCAGGTATTGGAAAGGCGCTCACATAAACGCTTGAACCGCCAGCTTCATCGCTCGCATACGACATCCATTTTCCGTCGGGAGATATTTGAGGAAACGTTTCACTCGCGGTGGGATTCGCCGCATATGGTGTTGCCTTTCCACCGGAGTCACGGTTGACGACCACAACATCACCCGGTGCGTTTGAGCCACGAGGAACACCTGTAAAGGCAATCCATGGCCCGGATAGTGCGACGACTTCATCGGCTACGACCCAATCACTGAGTTTGAGCACACGTTTCAGCGCGCCACTCCCATCGGTTGCCGCCATAAAAAATTCCTGAGTACCGCCTGCGTACACCACGCTGTCGCCGCTCGGTAATATTGCCATCGATGAGACACTTGCCGGCGCATTCAATCGTGTCGCGGCGTCGCGACCGCGATAGTAGACAAATGCGACGAGGTTACCAGCCTGTTGTGCTGCTAATAAGGAGATTTTCTGCCCGTCGAGCGAAAACCCTGGTGTAAGGATGTGATTGTATGTCGGCATCACACGACGAACTTTGGGGGCACCATTGCTGAGGTCAACAAGAGACATGCCGCCAACACCTTCGCCGCCTTCGCGAGCCGCAAGTACGATGGTGCCTGCGGGGCTCGCCGAATACTCCGCATGAAACTCGAGGGGCGAACGTAGGGAGACATCACTGGCAATGCGCACCGGTGGTCCCGTGGTATCGCCGGTTGCAATGTCAAACGGATACTGCATCAATGACTTGTCAGAGCGCACGAGTAGCAGTACATGTTGCGCCGCGATGTACGTAGGCGTAGCACCGATGGCCACCTCGTGAGACTTTCCGGTGGTAAGAGAGCGCCACATCACCCGCGCCTTTTTTCCAAACTTCCCTTCGGTGTAGAGCATCACATGCGGGTTATCGACAACAAATGGCCCGGAAAACTGAATGTTCACGGTGTCGCCGTAGAACAACGAATCGAGCGACCCACTATTGACCGTCCCGTGCAACATTTTGCCGCTCGTCGCGAAGTAGATCGTGCCATCTTTGCTCCACGTGCCGCCGCCTACGAATCCCGCCGGAAGCGTGCCGACTACTTGTGTCGCACTACCCGACAATTTGAGACGCTTCAATTGCTTGCCGTCTGAAAACGCAATCTCCTCGTTGTCGGGTGAAAAGAAAATTCCCTGCACATTGCGCGTGTCAGGCAGTGGGCGAACGCTCAGATCGGTGAGGTCGCGAAGGTAAAGTTGATAGTCGCTGCTACTTGAGTCTGAAAATGCCGCCGTGTGCGGAGTGCCTTGAAATACCACCCAACGGCCGTTCGGAGAAATTGCGAACAACTGACCGCAGCACACGAGTCGGAGCTTGACGGAGTCAGGGAGCATGACTTCGAAACTGACAGCCAATTCCGCAGTGTTCGTTTGCACCGACGTTCCTCGCAGCAGCGAGTAGACGAATGCGACAATGAGTCCGGAGACGATACCAACTGCAGTGAGTGCGACCGCGAAACGTGTCGAAATTCCGCGAATGCTATTCGGCGCTTTTATCGCACCCTGCATACTCGTGGCGCCAAAGCTTCCTGTGTTGCGCAGCCCTTCGGCAAACGCTTGTGCCGTCGGCATGCGATCGGCCGGGAGTTTTTCAAGCGCTGTTGCAACGGCATGCTCGACATTCGGCGGAACGGTATCACGCACGATGCGCAACGGACGCGAACGCTCCGTCATCACTCGCGCTACAATTGACTGCGCAGTTGGGCCAGTGAACGGCGGTTCCCCCGCGAGCATCTCGTACGTGACGGCGCCCAACGCATACACATCGGCGCGCGCGTCGACGTTCTTCTCCCCCATCGCCTGCTCGGGCGCCATGTACTGCGGCGTACCGAGCGACATTCCGGTTTGCGTCATCCGCGTGCCCCCAGCGTGTTGCACGGCTAGCGCGATTCCAAAATCGGCGACAATCGCATGGCCGTTTTGCAGCAGCACATTTTCCGGCTTGATATCTCGGTGAATTACTCCGCGATCGTGCGCGTACTGCAGCGCATCGGCAATTTCGGTGGCAAGACGAACAGAATCGCTCACTGACAATTGTCGCTCGCGCTCCAACTTGCCACGCAGTGTTTCTCCTTCAACAAACGGCATGACATAATACACGAGGCCGTCGGCGACGCCAGAATCGAACAGCGGCAAAATGTGCGGATGCTGCAAGCTCGCCGTCAGCTTGATCTCACTCAAAAACCGTTCGGCGCCCAGAACAGCGGAGAGCTCGGGGTGCAGCACTTTGATTGCAACCCGCCGCTCATGACGTCGATCGAGCGCGAGATACACGGTGGCCATACCGCCTTGCCCGAGTTCGCGTTCGATGACGTAACGATCGTGAAGCGACGATGAGAGGCGGTCGAGTATTGCGGTCACGGATAACTTGGCGCGAGTGCTGTAGTTCGGATCGTGCGTTGGCTGAACGCGACGTGCCCTGAACCTGATGACTTATGGGTGCACCCAACATGCGCTCTTGTTCAGCGTTCGTCTATGGATGGCGAACTGCTTGCCGCCGGCAACTCGAGAGTTGCCTGACGCCTCACCAGTTGAACTGCAATCCGGTCGTGAATATGCGATCGCTTTTCACATGGGCGGGCTCGGGCACATTGTCGAAACGAATGATATAACCCGCCTTCATCGACATGTGCGCCGAGAGTGGTGCAACGATGGATGTTTCGGAGTTGATGCGATAGTCTTGAGAGTCCTTGAAACTTGGCAAATACTCCAGGCCTTGAAAGGCGTATGCGGTTTTCGAAAAGAAATGTTTGTAGCTGGTTCCGCTGCGCAATGATGTGAAATTCAGCGTGGAATCGGTGGTTGAGAGCTGTTGATTGAGCGCGAGACCGACTTCAGCATTCCATTGATCTCTGTCGCTGTTTATGATTTTGACCGCAAGACCGGCGGCTTCTTCAAAACGACGCGCGATGCCAGCGAACGTGTTGCGATCGTATCCCACGTAACCAAACGCTGTGATCGATTTGCTCAGCGCGTAGTCGGTGCGAATGTTTGCGAACAGCAAGTTCGATGTTTGCTTTCCATCTTCCGCGCCGTAAACCGCACCGAACTGTTGTTTGTGTTCCCACTTGGCGCGACGCACGATGAGTTTTTCGCCGATGTTGAGCGTCGTGACTTTGCTGTTGCCACTGGTACTAACGAAGCCCAAATCGGCGGTGAATTCCTGCGGCTTGGGTTTGGGCGGGTCTTGTGCGCGGAGAGCGAGTGGCGCTGCGAATACGGCGGCAGCCAGTGAGAGTTGCGTGATTCTATGAGTGAGCATTCGTGGGCTTCTGAACGGTTGAGTTTGCCGGGAATTGAAGGCTCCAAGTTATCACGCTCGGGTGCTCATAAGCAGTGAAGCAGGGCACGAAGTCCAATGCGGTTCATCCTGGCCAATGTAGAAAACCCGCAGAGCCATTGCGCGCTCTGCGGGTTTCTTGTTTGTGCTGTTGAACGGGACTATCTGAAGACGCTCACACTGCTCTTAAACCCCGCGACGATTCGATTTCCGCAAATACGCAATCATCAACAACGATAATCCGCCTGCCATCAACACGATGGATGCGGGTTCCGGTACAACGGCATTCGGTTCGGCGTAAATGAAATCGTCAAGTGCGACGAGATCGGGGGCCAGATCGTGCGCGCCCAGAACGCCATTGCCAGCAGTAATACGAACACGGCCTACGCGTTGCCCGCCGTTGAACTGCACGCCGAGGAACGAGAAGGTTGCGTCGCCATTGGTAGCGGGGACGAAGAATTTTCCGATTGAATTGTTGGAGGCGTCGAAAAATTCAAGCGAGCTTGTGTTCGCGAAGTCAACGTCGCTGAAAACCGCTCCAAACGCGGTGGTTGTCGCGGACTGCGTTAACCCCGGAACGAAGAAATTAACGTCAGTGATGTTGCTGCCGATGGACGTGAACAGGCGCGCGTTGCTGAATGGTTCCAGAAAAGCCGGCGCCGTTGGTTCGAGATTCGAAAATTGATTGTTGGTGGCGCCCGTTCCGCTTACTTGAAAGCCGGTGCCGGGGGTGGTGAAGACAACGCCGCGCGGCGAATTCACATTGAAGAAATTCGGCGCAAGATTGTTGGGGGCCGAAAGTGCTTCCGAAACGCCGTCCCAGTTAATTTCACGACGGCCCGTTCCGAACGATCCACTGACATTTGCATTCAGCGTCCCAAGCGCAGCGCGAAAGCCGTCGACGCTGCCCTGGATTGCAGCGGCATTAGCACCTGTCCCTTGAAAAACAGCTTGCGCCAATGCGGTGCTTGAAGAGAGCGCTGAAGCTGAGAGCAGCGTCGCCCCCAGCAGCACGCTCGGCGTGATTGAAAAACGTCCTACGTTCATGAATGCTTCTCCAGTTTGGAATGCAAGAATGACAACATCAAAAGCGGAAAGTGACACGACAATTCGCTCCGTCGCCTTCAGCGTCC
>JBDUAX010000635.1:0-2179 GCA_040004455.1 Gemmatimonadaceae bacterium | reverse complement strand
GGCATGGGCTTCTGGTCCATCAATCCGTACATCGGTTGTGCGTTTGGCTGTGCCTACTGCTACGCGCGCGACACGCATCGCTGGCAATTGGAGCGTGCAGGAACTGATGGAGCGCGAGTCGCTGAGTCATTGCCACCGTGGCTTGCGTTTGAGCGTCGCATACTTGTCAAGCAAAATGCGGCCGCGCGAGTGCGCGATGCATTGCGGTCCACGCGTTCGCCAAAGGCCGGCGACAAACTCGTTATTGGAACCGCAACCGATCCGTATCAACCGGCCGAACGACACCAGCAGATAACACGCAGCGTTTTAGAAGCACTGAGCGATGTGCGCGGCCTGAGCATCACCATCATCACCAAGAGCCCTCTCGTAACGCGCGATGTTGATTTGCTCGCGCGACTCACTGCGCGCAATCGCGTCACGATTCACATCTCGCTCATCACTCTTAACCGAGAACTCGCGCGACGCATTGAACCGCGCGCACCAACTCCCGACTCCCGCCTTCGCGCTGTTCGTCGATTGAGTGATGCGGGCATTGATGTTGGCGTGAATTGCATGCCAGTACTGCCCGGTATCACCGACCGGCCGCAGGATTTAACTGATCTCGTAAAGCGCGTTGCGGAAGCAGGTGCGAGTCATCTCGCGGCCGCATCACTGCGACTGAAGCCATCGGCGAAACGACGTTACCTGATGTTGATGCGCGAGTCGTTTCCCGAATTGACTGATCGTTACTTGTCAGCGTACAGCGATGGCATGCACATCAAGGGCGCCTACAAAACTGGGCTCAGTGAATTCATGCATAAATTGTGCGCCAGGCATGGCCTGAATACGCGTGTGTACAAATATGACGGTGAAGAGTTGATGGACGCAAATTCAAACTTGGGCAGCGGCGATGTTTCCGTGGCCGAAGAATCACCAATCGCAAAGCTCACTGGTGAGCAGTTACAATTCTTGCTTTGAAGTCTGCATTTGTCACAGTTGCGGGGAACCCGCTCAATCACCACCAGTAGTAATTCAGGTCTTTTCTCGGCGCACCAGGTTTTTACAAGGAGATATGCATGCCGTCAGGTACTAAAGAACCCATTATTCCGATCAAGGAATTCGACGCCGAAATGGCGACAACGCGCAAGATGCTGGAGAATTTGCCAACGGATAAGGACAACTTCAAACCGCATGAAAAGTCGATGGAGTTCGGTCGATTGGTTCGCCTCGTTTCAATCATCCCAAGCTGGATGGTCGCAGCGCTCCGCGAAGAATCATTCGACCTCTCGGCGGGTGCACATTATGCAACGATGAAGGCGTCAGATATTTTGACGACCTTCGACAAGAACGTGGCGGAAGTGCGTACTGCGCTACAGCAGGTCACGGGCGAAGCGCTCGATGAAAAATGGTCTCTCAAGGCGGGAGAAAAAGTACTGATGACAATGTCGCGCGGCGAAGCGACACGACAGGATCTCAATCATCTCATTCATCATCGCGGGCAACTCGCAGCGTACGAGCGCATGCTGGACATGAAGTTGCCGCAAATTTACGGACCAAGCGCCGACGTGCCTTGGCAAGGCTAGTCAAACGCCAGTTAATTGATTCGCGCGTTATGGTTTTACGCATGGCGCGCGAATTTTCTTTCATCGCTTATCAACCACCACTGCTCCGCCCTTCATCACCCATTTCACGTTGTAAACCGCCGCGCGAATGTCCTTGAGCGGATTGCCCTCGACTGCAACAATGTCCGCGAAATATCCTGGTGCAACTCTTCCAATTCGATCTGATTTGCCAAGCAACGCGGCCCCACCGGTGGTCGCGGCGGCGAGCGCTTGCGCAGGAGTCATCCCCGCCTTCACAAACCACTCCAGTTCGCGCGTGTTCTCACCAAACATCCAGTACACGGCATCTGAACCCATCGCAAATTTCACACCCGCTTTGAACGCGCGACGTGCTGTTTCCAAATTCAGCAAACGAAACGAATCGAGCCCGGCAACCTGTTGTGCATTGTAGCCGAGCAGCGCAGCGTTATCGGCGTAGAAGCGATTGTGATCGATGGTTGGGACATAGTAAGTGCCCAGTTTTGCCCAGGCTTGTAGCGACGCATCGTTCAGTCCTGCGGGATGTTCTACAGACTCGGCGCCAGCGCGAATAGCAGCGCGCCCTGCAGTATCACCGTACGCATGTATTGCGATTTTCA
>JBDUAX010000228.1:0-7253 GCA_040004455.1 Gemmatimonadaceae bacterium | reverse complement strand
ACTGAAAACAGTCAGCGCCATTTGAACATCTATTTTGCAGCTGCTGGTTTTCTTGTCATGGTGTAAATCACATTATCCAATGCGAACTTCACAGTGCTGGCGTCGATGGAATGAAATTCCATATCGCAACCAGGCATCAGTGTTTTTACTGGTGCCTTGAAGCCGAGCGCAGGTGCTTCGGTCGCTGGTTTCCTGAGTCCGCCTTCGAATAATTGATCAAAGGCAACGCTCTTGATTTCGTATTTCGGATTCGAGCACGCGATTGGTTGCGGCGCAACAATTTTCGCTTTCGTAAACGTGATTGTCCTGCCCTGTAACGGCGTGCTGGGTTTCACCGTTCTTGCATCGGCGGCGCTTAACCAAGGCGCTGGCTTCCAGGAATCGACCGTCCACGTTCCAGCATACGCACCCTGTGCATGCAGTGACTGTGCGCTTGATATCGTGAGCGCGCACGCAACTGCGATTCTGAAAATTTTCATGAAGGAAACAAGGTTTGTGTTTCACCAATTGCTTTACGGACGGCAGGCGCGACGTGCGAGCCGAGCAACTCGATGGCCTGCATAATTTTCGCGTGCGGCATGCTACCAATGCCGATTTGTGCAAGAAAACGTTGGTGACCGAAGACGCTATGCTGAAACAGAATCTTGTCAACGATTTCCTGTGGGCTGCCAACGAACAGAGCGCCGCGCTTCGTGCGCGCCGCGTCGTACTGAGCGCGCGTCGTTGGCGGCCAACCGCGTTCCCGGCCAATTCGGCTCATGACGTCGGCGTATGCGGGAAAAAATTCGTTCGCCGCGTCCTGGGAGTTGAGTGCAATGTGCGCTTGTGAATTGATGCTAACATGCATTTTGGCCAAATCGTGCCCCGCGCGTGTGGCGGAGTCGCGATACAAATCGACAAACGGCGCAAAACGCTCGGGTTCACCACCAATAATTGCGAGTGCCATGGGAACGCCGAGAGTCCCGGCCCGAACTACCGAGGGAGGGTTGCCACCAACGGCAATCCAAATTGGGAGTGGGTTCTGAATTGGACGTGGGTAGATCTCGGCGTCTTGCAACGGGGTGCGATGCTTGCCGGACCAGGTCACTCGCTCGCTATCGCGAATCTTGAGGAGCAGATCGATCTTCTCGGCAAACAACTCGTCGTAGTCGTCGAGATCGTAACCGAACAACGGAAACGATTCGATAAAGGAGCCGCGGCCTGCCATGATTTCCGCGCGCCCGCCCGAGAGCAAATCGAGCGTGGCGAAATTTTGAAAGACGCGCACCGGATCGTCGGAACTCAGCACCGTCACAGCGCTCGTGAGACGAATGCGTCGCGTGCGCTCAGCGGCCGCAGCGAGAATGACCGGTGGTGCTGAAGCGGCGAAATCCGCACGGTGATGTTCGCCTATTCCGAACACATCGAGTCCCACTTGATCCGCCAGGGCAATCTCTTCGATGACCTCGCGCACGCGTTGCGGAGCACCAACCTGCTGCCCCGTGGCCGGATCGCGGTTTGTATCGACGAAGGTATAAACACCGATTTCCATGATTCAGTTTCTCGAACGAGGTATTTCGCGACCGACGGTTGTTGGTGCGCCAGACGGTTGAATTACATCGCCAACAATTGCCCGCTCGGCGTGCGCATTGTGACCTTCGGCTATCGCCTTGGCAGCTTGGATTGTGTCACCGGCTCAAGAGACTCCTTGGCTCTCGCAACAACTCGCTGCAGGACATCGTGCAGTTCCTTCTCTCGTTTGCGGGCTGTGCGGCCAAAAAGCAGGCGAGCAACTGGTACGGCCGAGATGACGATACCCGCGAAGACGAGTCCCGCGAGCCTACCATTTTGGGTGCTGCTCATGATGATGCCCATAGACATTGTGCCCAGAATGCTCGTGCCGCCCAATCCAATTCCCATGAACATTGCGGTAGCGACCTGAGTGAGGTCTTCGAAGGCGCGGATTGTCGTTCTTCCATTTCGGGATGTCAAATGGATCTGCATTCGACGCATCCGGTTCTGGCGTCCTCCTCCATCGGTCGCTGTCGAGGTGACTGTCAGTGTGCGGCCAACTGCGCTCACCGTCACCATGTCTCCCAGGGCTCGACGAATTTCGTCGGCGACATCTTCAAAGCCAATTTCCGACAGTTCGCCGTCGAACGACGTCTCCATTTCTATTTTTGTTCTGGCTCCCAGAAATGGATTGGGACGCTTTTTCATCGCTTCGCCGAGCGTGATGGTGGCGGGCGAACTTTGAAGCGGGGCCGAAATGCTTGATCGCGAAACCAATTGGGCCCGTTCTGCCAACGCGCGGTCCACGTACCGCGCGTCAATTCCGGCGTCGACCGCGGATTCGCGAACAACTGCGGCTTTGTAACCAGTCGTTTCAAGCGGGTTAGCGCTTTTTGAGACCCGAAATTCAGCTGGGGGCACAATCATACCAGTATTGGCCTGGAGCTCGGACGCGCGGGCCCACACTTCTTGCGCGTCGGCAGACGATAAAATGACCGAATCTGATAATGGTTCACTAACGGACGAATTATTGTGCGACGTTGGTGTCGTCGAACCAGCCGGTGGGAGCGGTGGAAGTAGATACGAACGAACAACCGACTGTGGGGCAGAATCGATGGCAACAACCGAGGTGTTGCCGAATGAAATCGAGTCGACAGCAACTCGTAAGGCCAGCCCGTCGGCAAAGCGATCCGACGGAGATTTTAACAGCAATCGATCAACGATGTCACAAAGGTCCGCCGGTACTCCGTTAGCTACCGAACAAATTTTAGGCGGCATTGTGGTGACGTGAGCGACTACGATAGCGGAAGCGGTAGGCCGCTCAAAAGGAAATCGGCCCGAGAGTGCGAAGAACGCCAAAATGCCCAGGGAATACAGATCGCTCCGCCCATCCAGCGCTTCGCCGGAAACCTGTTCGGGGCTCATGTACTGCACGGTGCCCAGAACTGTACCGGTTGCGGTCAGTGGCTGCGTCTCAGCCAATCGCGCGATACCAAAATCTGTAAGCATGGCGCGACCGGTCTCATTGTCGAACAGAACATTTTCCGCTTTGATGTCGCGATGCACTACGCCGTTTGCGTGCGCATAACTCAGTGCCGACGCGAGCTGGCGAAGCAGGGAAACGACCTCGGAAGGCGGGAGAATGCCGTTGCGTGCAATGCGTTCGGCGAGTGACTCACCGTTGATATAGCGCATGGCGAAGTAGACAACGCCATCGCGTTCGGCCGCTGAATAAATCGGAACAATGTTCGGATGCGAGAGCGCGCCGGCGGTGCGCGCTTCGCGCAGAAACCGGTCACGAACGCGCGCATCGGCCGCGAGGTGCGGCGGCAACGTCTTAATGGCAACGGGACGCTGCAGGTGCTCATCGGTTGCGAGGTAGACCACGCCCATTCCGCCGCGTCCGACTTCGCGCTCAATGCTGTACTGGCCCGCGATGGCGCGAATCAGAGCTGCGGTTGAGGGGTTGTCGCGGTCGAGCATGAGGACGCGGGGTTAGTGGAGGGTCTGCCTGGTGAGAAGATAGTTGTGGGGCGGCAACGGCGTGATCGAACGAGGAGCGTGGTTCGGAGGAGAATCCAGAATGTTCACGCGGAGGCGCGGAGGTACGCGGTGGGAAACGGCCACGCACAGGAGGCGCGGAGGGGTTGCGAGAGTGTTGGTGTCAGAGACGAGCAAGAGTCTGATTGCAAATGCAGCACACGACACGCAACTACACTGAACCATCAAAGCAACAATGCGTTAATGGTGAGCTCACGGCGCAGTTCCTTCGCGCCTCGTTCACAATGCGATTTTCCCACTGAGTTTCTCTCCGCCTCCGGGTGAACATGCTTGATCATCGAACTACGATGAGCCTCACGACGATCGGCGCGCAGTTTTCCTGAACGCTACGCGCTTTCGAATTACACGATCAAAACACGAATGGAATAACCTGCATTTGACGACTGAGGAGAAATTGGCCTTTCCGCCCCGGAACAAAACCGGCTTTGATTGAACCCCAGCTGATAAACGCGCCGATGCGCTGATGGTTCTGCCATGGCCAAACGAGGGCACCATTGTTGTCGCTCACCACAAGCGCGCCGGCCGACCAGTACGAGGGAAGCAGAACACCCGTCCAACCCGGTGCGCCGAACTGTTCGCCAAACATGTAGCGCCGCAAACCGAATTCAGATGCCGACACCGCTTGCAAACGCTTGTCCGCAACAGTGCCATAAGTTGGCACGTAGGACGCGACAACTTCCCAGGGACTCGGACCCGTTACCTTACTTGGTGAAAACCCCGGAATGAATCGCTGTGCAGCGTAATTGATGAATACTTCAGCGACGTTCAATCGAGCCGAAGTTGGTCCGAGCTTTCGTTCGTAGTTTGAAAGGCGTACGAGTGCGGAGTCGCGCGCGGCAACTGCCATTAGGCTGTTCACCGTTTCTGTCGTACGCACCAACAATGCGTTCATTGTGTCATCCAGCGCTGCTTTCGCAACCGGCAACATGTCGTCGGCACGCATGATCGTGAAAAATGTCTTCATCGCCGAAAGCGTGCGGCGATGGAGTTCGACGTATTGCTGCGAATGGATGCGCGCAACGCCACTCAGTGTTGCCGGTTGATCACCACGCAACGCGATAAGCGGCGTATTGACCAGTGATGGCGCGCAAATGACATCGGTGCTGAGCTGGACGCCGCTACTCCTGGCGCCCATTGCTTTGACGATGTCGGTTGAGGCAATGGATGCACGCGCCACACGACAGTAATCACCGACTGTGAGTGATTCGGCACGCGCGAACAGGCGATCCTCGCTTGAGAGTGGCGCACGTGCGGACGCCTGGGCCGTTGAACTGCTTGCGAGACCGAACGATACCGACACCAACAGGACGCGAAGCATAGATCGCCTCGCAGGAAACACCCGCGTTGAGAACGCGTACCCCGTGCTCATAGCGGAAGCCTTGTCAACAGTGCTTCACGCAACTTGCTCGCATTGCGCACAATGTACTGCGACCACGAGTGCGGATCGTTGACTGAAACACCGCCGCTCATTGCGGCGCGTGCACTCGTTATCAACGTTTCCTTGAGTGATGCAGCGGGATCAGTGCCAACGAAGGTTTCGGGATCGATTACCGCATCGGCATTGGGCAAACCGAGACTCATGTAGGCCCATTTCTGTTGTTTACCAAGTAAGTAGCCGCCAACGGGATCCATCGTGCCGGCAATTGAAACAAACTGCCGCGCGCACGGCGTTTCGGTACCATCATCGGAAACTTCCGCCGGAATACGGAGCGCATTTTTCGACAACGCGCCAAGTGTATCGAGTTGCGGAACGGTCAACGTGATGTCGTTGCCAATGGTGCGAATGATTTGCACGGGTGAGGCCATCAGAAACACCGATTGCCAGCGCGCATGATCAGTAAACGGCTGCAGGTGATAGTGCGGATCACGCGCGGTTGCAACCAACATTTCGTACGTGTGAAAACAGCCGAGGCTGTGCGCAATGATTGATACCTGATACTCACGGGGGTCATCACCGTTTGAGAGCGCCGCTTCAGCCCGATCAATTTGAATTTGTTCGGCCTGTGCAACGAATGCGTCGCGCACGGCAAGTCGAATATCAGCACTCAAGACAGGCCAAAAAATGTCGCCGGCATATTCAGCAATTGTGTTGGCGAGATCGTCGCCACCAAAGTTCTTCGCAATTGCCTTCTTAAGAACTTTGAGTGTGGCCGCGAGTTCAGTTTTTGATGCGAGCCAATCGTTAATGAAGTCGTAGTTGAGCGTGTAAATCGCGAAGCGTTTCGCGTCGGCGCCAAGCGCTGTCTTGAATTCGTCGAGGGGAAAGCTGCTGATGCCGCCTTCGCTCGCATTACCAATGCCGTGAACAAACAGAACGGCGCGGTCGTCGGGCCAATTGGCAATGGATACGGGCTGAAAGCTCACGTGAACTCGTACTCCAGGACGAAATCATGTTTGGGGAGAATTTCACCGCGTCCACGAATGCCTTTGAGTTCGTCCGTGCCCGAACCTTCGACAACTATCCACTGTCCCTGCTGCGCTCCGTTCACCATGACTGCGGAATGGGTTAGCAGAAACGTGCCTTTCTTTCCGTGCACGGTGCAATCGTAGCGTTCGATGCCAACGTACACAGCGGGTCCGGGACTCTCCGTCATGAGCATGATGGCTTTCACGACGCTGGTACCGGTGATGTCGCCCTTGAAGGTCTTGTAAAAGCTGTTGTGCCCCATGTGACCACCGGTCCATTCGACCGGTGCCGCGTCCTTCTTATCGATAACAAACGAACTTTCGGCGCGTTCCATGTGTGGCGACTCCCTGGTTGTGCGAGTTATACAGTTCTGTAACGGCGATACTGTGCATCATGGAGCAGTTTAGCAATCTTTCGCGGTGGCTTGAAAGAGAATTCAATGACGCTCACACAGACAGCGCGACGATAGCCGGAACTCTGTGTGCGTCGCGAGGGGGATCATTCATCCTGCCACCGGCTCAAATTATTTCTTGAAGGAGTTCATGGACGAAGGCATGCGCGTCGAACCAGTTGTCTTGAGTGGAAAAACCGTTCGGTTAGTCCCGTTGTTGCTCGACCATGTTGCTGGTCTGACTGCGATCGGGCTTGACCCTGAACTTTGGCGGTGGATTCCTACGCCGGTAACGTCGCCGGTAGAGATGCAGGGGTACGTGGAAACCGCACTGGACGAAGAGAAGCGGGGCGTTTCGTTGCCATTTGTGATTCTTGACGCGAAAAGCGGAGAGGTGATCGGTTGCACGCGTTACGGAAATATCGAGCGCGCGCACCTTCGACTCGAAATCGGATGGACTTGGTATGCGCTTCGGCGTCAGCGCACGGGCGCGAATACCGAAACAAAATTGCTGCTGTTGACGCACGCATTCGAAACACTGGGAGCGAATCGCGTTGAGCTTAAGACCGACGCGCTCAACATGAAATCACGAAATGCAATTGGACGAATTGGGGCGGTCCAGGAGGGCGTTTTTCGTCAGCATTTGATTACGGCGAGCGGACGGGTGCGCGACACGGTGTACTTCTCGATTATCAAAGCGGAGTGGCCGGCAGTTAAGGAGCGATTGACGGCGATGGCTGCAGGACATTAGTTCGCGGGCAGGCGCGACAAATGCAAGTGCGAACAGAGCAGCGAAAACAACAACAGCAAACAACAAAACCCAACAACCAACAACAAACAGCAACAAGCAACCAACAACCAACAACCAACAACCAACAACCAACAACCAACAACCAACAACCA
>JBDUAX010000227.1:0-7263 GCA_040004455.1 Gemmatimonadaceae bacterium | reverse complement strand
GTTCATTCGCAAATCGTATGGCGTCGGCCACTTCGGGCGCCGTTGTGCAGTGTGCAATGATTGCGGGCTTCCGATCGATGGCCCCATTCCACAGAGCGCGTGACTGGTCATAATCGGTGTGCTCAGGCGTCAGCGCACGGCCGCTGAATGATTGCTTGAACGCGTCGACGCTGCTTTTCGCGATGGACGACATTGATGCACCTGGAATGATGGAGTTTGAGCGGACAATAGTACGGGCCGAATTCGGCCGGCGCTATTCCCCTTAGGCCATCAACACATCTGTATCGCTGGCCGCCATCCTGTACAACACCGGCATCAGGTACACGCTGATCAACAACCGCGAGAACAATCCGCCCACGATCACCAGCGCGAACGGCTTCTGTGTGTCCGACCCCACCCCCGTCGACAACGCTGCCGGCAACAATCCCAAAGCCGCCACTAACGCGGTCATCATAATCGGCCGCAGTCTCAACAACGCTGCCTGACGCGTCGCGTCTTCAATGCTCATCCCCTCGCGTCGCAAATCATTCGCATACGAGATGTACACCACCGCCGTTTGCACCGACACACCAAACAATGCCAGAAACCCTATCATTGACGACACCGAAAACGGCGTGTCGGTAATCCACATCGCGACCACGCCACCCAGCGGCGCCGACAGAATGACACCAATAACCGTAATGAGCGGGAATTTGAAGTTCTGATACAACACGAACAGAATCGCGAAAATCAATACGATGGTAATTGGCACCACCACATTCATCTGCGCTTTCGATGCGGTGTACTCCTCAAACTCACCACCCCAACGCGTGGAATATCCCTGTGGCAACTTGAGCTGTTTATCAACGGCCGCGCGAGCATCGGCCACCGTACTCGCCAAATCGCGCCCCTCGATGGAATACTGCACGCCGATGTACCGCGAGTTGTCCTGGCGATATACAAACGCCGCACCATTCGCAACTTCAATGGTCGACACCTCGCGCAGTGGTACCTGACTGCCACTCGGCGTTGCCAGCAGAATGTTGCCAATCTCATTGGGGTTCGCGCGAAAGCGTTCCTGCAAACGCACAACGAGGTCGAACGTGCGCTCTCCTTGCACAACTTGCGTCGCCGCCGCGCCACCGACAGCTGCTGACACCAGCCCGTTCACATCATCAGCACTCAGTCCATACCGCGCCAGTTTTGCACGATTCACCGTCACCGTCAAACTCGGCTGACCCAATTCCTGTACGAGCGTGACGTGATTGATGCCTGGAACCTTCTCAATGATGCTTTTGATCTGCCGCCCTTTGGCTTCGAGCAACGTCAAGTCAGTACCGAAAACCTTCACATCAAGCGCGCTTTTGAGCCCAGTAAGCGCTTCATCAACGGCATCTTCAGCGGGTTGCGTATAGTTAAAAATAACGCCGGGAAACGCCGACAATTTTTTCTGGACGTCGGCAATGAATTCGTCCTTGTTGTCGTGGTACGCGCCGTTCCATTCGCTGTACGGTTTGAGACCAACGTTGAATTCCGCATTGAAGAACCCAGTTGGATCGGTTCCGGCGTCATCGCGACCGTGCTCCGACGACACCAGCGTCACTTCGGGAAAACTCTGCAGAATGGCGCGAACCTCCGGAACAATCTTTGACGATTCTTCAAACGAAATAGTGTACGGCATGGTAGCGCGAACCCACAACGCGCCTTCGTCCAGCTTGGGCATGAACTCGCCACCTCGACCGTACGCAATCACCGCGCACAACGCAAACAGCGCGAGCGATGCCACTACCGTCGAGCGCGTGTGGCGCAAACACCAATCAAGCCCCGATGCGTAACGATCCTTGATCCATTCGAAAATGTGATTGCGGCGTTCCTTCACGCCGCCGCGCAGCGCCCACACGCACAACACCGGAATCACCGTGAGCGTAAGAAAGAGCGAGCCAAGCAGCGCGTAAATTGTCGTGTCGGCCATTGGACGAAACAGTTTCGCCGACGGACCCGTGAGTGCGTAAATGGGGAGGAACGCGGCGACGATTACTGCAATGGCATACACAATTGGCCGATTCACTTCTGCGGCCGCACTGAAAATTACATCGCGAATGCGATAACTCGTTCCGTGCTTCTCCGCCAATTGTCGATAGATGTTCTCCACCATAACGACGGCGCCATCAACCAGAATGCCGAAGTCGATGGCACCGATTGACAACAAGTTTGCCGGAATATTTCGAAGGTCGAGAAAGATGAACGCAATCAACAGTGCCAGCGGTACCGTCGTCGCGACAATCAATCCCGAACGAACGTCATAGAGGAAGAAGATCAACACCACGACGACCAACACAATTCCGCGCAGCAAATTGTCGGAGACGGTTTTGGTGGTGAGGGCCACCAGATTGCTGCGATCGTAGAAGGGCACAACTTTCACATCCTTCGGCAGGATGCGTTCGTTGAGCTCCTGCGTTTTTGCCTGCACGCGCTTGAGCACCGTCTGCGCCTGCTCGCCAGTGCGCATGAGGATAATGCCCTCAACCGCATCACTGTTGTTGTTGAACCCGAACTGACCAAGCCTCGGCGCATTTCCAATTTCAACGGTACCAATATCTTTGATCTGCACCGGCACACCGTTCTTCACAGTGACCGTGACTTGCGCAATGTCTTCCAGCGACGACACACGCCCTAATCCGCGCACATAGAAGAACTGTCCGCCTTCAGAATAGAATCCGCCGCCCGCGTTGCTGTTGTTCGCGCCCAGCGCATCCGAAACGTCTTTGATGGAAAGCCCAGCGCCTGCAAGCTTTGTCGGATCGACATTCACTTGATACTGCATCGTCGCGCCGCCCAATGACGCAACGTCTGCAACACCCGGCACCGCACGATACGCCTTGTCGAGCACCCAATCCTGCATCACATGCAAGTCCATTGCGCTGCGATCGGGGCTTTCCAGCACGTAACGGTACACAAGTCCCGACGGCGAAAACGGAGCTTCCATTCCCGGCTTCACACCATCCGGCAAATCGATGCCGCTGATACGCTCGTTGACTTGCTGACGCGCGAAATAGATATCGGTGCCTTCCGTAAACGTTACGCGAATACTCGCGAGCCCGTACAATGACACCGAACGCATCACCACAACGTTCGGCAAGCCGTTTAACTCGGTCTCGGTCGGAACGGCAATAAGTCGCTCCACTTCTTCGGCCGCGTGACCGGGCCATTCGGCCGTCAATACAACAGATGGCGGCGAGACATCGGGGTACGCATCAACCGGCAAGCGGCTGAGCGAAAAAATTCCGCCGCCAATAATTGCGAGTGCAACGAGCGCGACAAGAAGCGGTTGATGAACCGATGCTTCAACGAGGCGCTGAATGGGGCCGCGATTCATTTACTGACTCTCGGCGAATTGCAGGAAGAGAGAACCTTCGCTCACTATCTGTTGACCTGCCGAGATGCCTCTCAGAACTTCGTATTGGCCGGTGAGATGTGAGCCGAGCGTAACTGAATGTCGTGCATAGGCACCGTTCGCTTCCGCAACAAAGACATAGGGCAAGTTCTGCTCGTCGCGCAGCACCGACGATTCTGGAACCAGTAACCCGCGATGCTGATGTTGCGAGTTGATAACCACGCGAACAAACATGTCGCGTCGCAACACATGATTGGGATTGGGCGTCACTACGCGAACGTTGATGGCGCGCGTGCCCGGATCTACGAGTGACGCGACGTAATCGACCCGACCCGTTACTGGCGTTGTTCGTTCGTCGGTGTAAACGTTCGCCACTTCGCCGACAGCGACGTCGTTCACATCTCGAGCATAAACGTTCGTGATGACCCACATGTTTTCGAGATTCGCGATGGTGAAGCACGCCGTCGTGCCGGCTTGCAACAACTGTCCGTCGGCAATGAGCTTCTCAACCACCGTGCCATCAATTGGTGAACGAATCACCGCTTCGATGTTCGTGACCTTGCCGTCTTTAATTGCGGCAATCTGATCTTCCGAAACGCCAAGTGCGCGCATGTTCTGAATGGCTGCTTCGACATCGGCTTCGGCCGAAATCACGTCGTTTTGCGCCTGCTCGAGATCCGACCGCGCAAGCGCATCATTCTTGAAAAGTGCAGAGTCGCGATCAGCAATGCGCTTGGCGTTTCGATAGGACGCATTGGTCTTGCGATAGTCGGCAACCGCCATCGCGAAATCGGGTGACGACACCATGGCCAGTGGTTGGCCACGGGTAACTGTCGCTCCAGGTGATACGAGAACCTTCGTGGCGGGACCTGACACTGGCGAAAGAACTTGCGTTGATCGATCGCCATTGAATGCCACGTTGCCGGTGGCCTCAAGCAGCGGATTGAATGTGGTCGATTCCACCTTCACGAGATGAATGCGCTCGCGTTGCGACGCAGTGAGCGATGACGTCCTGGCGGTCGCGGTACTGTCGGTCCTGGCGGTTGCATCGCCTTTGCTGCAAGCGATGGCGCTGCCCACACTTAGCAGCCCAACAAGAACTACGAGTCGCGTCGCGCGAGAATGCGTTCTAACAGTCATCGGATATTTTTGCGAGTGTTGCCGCGTGATTTGCACCGCGTTTGGCCGCGTGACCTTCAACGAAGTTTTCATCGATTACCTGGCGCGACAGGCACGAGACCAAGTGCGCGATCGAGATCAGCGCGAGCGGTATTGGCGGCAGCCAGTGCTTCCGCCAACTGACTTTCGGCTTGTAGCAGCGTTTGGCGCGCGGTGAGCACTTCGAGTGCGGATGAACCGCCCAGTCCATAGCTGGTTGATGCAACGCGATACGCCTCCCGCGCGCCCGGCACCAGCTGGTCGCGGATGAACACCACCTGTCGCATTGCAGTGCTTGCGTTCGCGTAAGCGGTGCGCACATCCTGCGTTACCTGCGCGCGCGCATCGCGATAGGTCGCCGACAACTCCTTTTCGAAATGCTGCGCGATGGCGATTTCTCCACGCGAATGCTGCCAGTAGAACGTTGGCAAAGGCAATGCAATTCCAGTCGTGAAACTCGCGGAGCCCGGCGCGATGTAATCGCGTTGTACTCCGAACGTCAAATCGGGGAGCCAGAATTCCTTGGCTAGTTTTGTTGATGCGGCCGCGCCCAACTGCTGATTCTGAAGAATTGCAAGTTCCGGCCTGTCGCGGAGCGCCATCTCTTCGATGCTCGTGGAGTCGGGCAAATCGCGCGGGAGTGAGAGCGTGTCGGTAGGTACAATTGGCGCACCAATCACGCGTCCCAGTGTTCTGTTGAGACTCGCTTGCGCCGCGGCAATATCGCGCTCGTTCGCAATGAGATCCGTTTGCGCTTGTGCCACGCTCACCTGCGCTTGAATGACATCAAGCTTGGCCGCCGTTCCCGCATCAAACCGCGCTTGTGTGCGTTTGAGGAAGTCGTTGGCCAGGTTTCGCGTGTCGGTAAGAATTTCGCGCTGTCGATACGCGAGTATCAGCGAGTCGTAGTCCGCCGACGCGGTCAGCGCGACGTTCTGTTGCTGCAATCGATAGTTCGACTCGCTGGCGTGGATGTCCGCGTTGCCAATGCGATTGTTCTGTCGAAATTTGTCGAGAAACGGAATCGAGAGCCCAATCGAAACTGGTCGCGAACCCGCGGCGCCAAAAGTGAATGGCCCGGGCGACGCATCGTACGCTGCAGACAATTGCGGATCGGGGACGGCAATTCCCTGGGCGCGGCGTCCGCGTGCTTGCGCTGTTTGTTCGTTTGCTATTTCGAGCTGCGCGTTGTGTTGCAGCGCTTCGGCGATGGCCGAATTTCGCGAAAGTCGAAGCGAGTCGAAGCGAGTCGCCTGCGCGGGCGCGTTTTGCGGAGGGCGCGCTTGAGCAAACGCGACGTGCGCGCACGAAAAACTGCCGCAAACGGCCAATGCATACAGGCCGGTCGAGTGACGCATGAATTCCCGGAAAAGGGATCGGCTTCTGGCACCGCGAATGGCTTGAATACCCGCGGGATGGTGCGATACCGCGGGCCAACGGGTGGTCGTAACAGAGGTAACTTTATGTGATTACGGCGTTTAGACCAAGAAAAACCAATGGGTGGTAGGTCCGGTCCGGCCAATGGTTGTTTGAAAGGGGTGTTTGGGACCTTGCTGTCTGTCTTTAGCAGTTTCCGGCCCAATGAACGGCATCAATTAACCGCTGAGCGGTGCATTTTGCTTCCAATCATTGGCTGAAGACGACCGAAATGTTGGACGGGGACGCGGCACAAAAAACGGCAACCGCCGAAGACGCGGATTGACCCGAGCCGGTCGAACGCGTGGAGCAATCCGCGTCTGTAGTTTATCCGCGTTTCAATTTGCGGTTGCCCTTAAGTCCCCGCCGACGGCTCCGCACTCTGCGCAGCGGGCCGAGTCGCCGACCGCCTCTTTGTCGGATGCGTGGCCGGAAAGAATTTCGAAGCCAACCACTCACGCCACTCATCGAAAATTTCGTACACCGTTGGAATGATCAGCAACGACAACACCGTCGACGCCACGACACCACCAATCACCGCGCGCCCAAGTGGGGCACGGAAATCCGCGCCTTCACCACGTCCAAGCGCGACGGGAATCATTCCTGCGATCAGCGCCAGCGTCGTCATCATGATCGGGCGCAGTCTCGTACGCCCGGCCTCAATGAGCGCGTCGCGCAAGTCCAGATGCTGCCTGACCCGCGCAGTTTTCGCGAAATCAATCAGCAGAATGGCGTTCTTGGCCACGATCCCCATCAACATCATCACACCAATCAAACTCATGATGTTGAGCGTGTCCTTCGTGATCAACAGGGCGGCGACAACACCAATCAATGAAAGCGGCAGCGACACCAGAATTGCGAGCGGGTCGAGGAAGCTCCCAAATTGAATGACGAGAATCAGATACATCAGCATTACTGCCACGCCCAATGCGAGCACCATGCTGGTGAACACCTGGTTCTGTCCTTCAACCTGGCCACCCGCTGTGATGTGGTAACCGGGAGGCAGTCGCACGGCGTTTACGCGCTTCATCACATCCTGATTCACGTTGCCAACCGACGCGCCCAGCACGTTGGCGCCAATCGTAACGACGCGTTGGCGTTGGAAATGATCGATTTGCGCCGGGCCCGTACTCGCGGTAATAGACGCGACCTGATTGAGAGGAATTGAGGGGGCAGGGCTGCCGTTCGAATTCCCCGTTGGTGCCAGCATAACGGGAAGTTGACCGAGATCAGCGGCATTGTCGCGCGCTGAACTTGCGAGCCGCACATGCACATAGCGCGAAATTCCACTGGGATCTACCCACGTTCCGGCATCG
>JBDUAX010000226.1:0-7302 GCA_040004455.1 Gemmatimonadaceae bacterium | reverse complement strand
GTGTTCTTCTGGATTTCACTTGATGAAAATATTATCACCGGATTCCTGAGCTGCATTCAGATTCCGCTGCGTTCTGACGACGCGCAGGAAATGTTGGATTGTCCCAAGGTCGTGGAGTAGTCCCAGAAATTTTCGTTGTCGTGAGAGGATCTCGATAATTGGCCTTGCTCGTCGAGTACGAATATCGGACCTTGAAACATGGCCATTTCAGTCAAGCAGGATATCGCATACGCTCTGCGCCGCGCGAGTCGCGCGCCTGCGTTCACCGCGGTCGTTGTGCTCACGCTCGCGCTGGGTATCGGTGCATCGGCAGCGGTATTCACCTTTCTCGACGCGACAATTCTGAAATCGCTTCCGTACCGGGAGCCCGAACGCTTGATGGCAATTTGGGAAAGCAGCCCCGAACGAAATCTGCTGCAATTCAGTGTTTCTCCAGTAAACCTCGCCGATTGGCAATCGCGAAGCCGAGAGTTTGCGGGTTTTGTGTCGACGCGCGCAAGCCGGTTCATTTTGCAAACGAAAGGCGACCCCGAGCGCATACTGGGCGCATCAGTTTCAACGAATTTCTTTTCGCTGTTGGGAGTTCCAGTTGCATTGGGGCATCCCTTCACGGTTGCTGATAGCACCGGCGCCGCAGGGCGCGTGGCGGTCATCAGTCAATCGCTATGGCGACGCCAGTTCGGTTCAGAGCGTTCTGTTATTGGCAAACCGATTAACTTGAATGGCGTACCGTACGAAGTGATCGGCGTGTTAGGCGATGGTTTACCCGGAAAAGCGGAAGTGTATGTTCCGCTTACGCTGCCGCCGACCTTCATGGCCGACCGCGGCGCACACTACATCTCGGTGATTGGGCGAATTGCCAACGGACGCACGCGCGCCACGGCAGAAAGAGAACTCAAAGGAATTGCGGCACAGCTCGCAACTGAATACTCGGCAACGAATTTGAATTGGACCGTCGCCACTGTGCCCATTCTTGATCAAATTCTTGGCACCACCAAACCGGCCGTTATTGCGTTGATGGTGGCCGTGTTGTTTGTGTTGCTTATCGCGTGCGCAAATGTCGCGAACCTGTTATTGGCGCGCGGCATTTCACGGGAGGGAGAAATTGCGGTGCGAACAGCGATGGGTGCGCAGCGCATTCATCTTGTTCGGCAACTGTTGGTTGAGAGTTTTGTGTTGGCAATTGCGAGCGCGTTTATCGGTGTGTTTGTGGCGTGGATGGGCGTCGCCGCGCTTCGCTCGCTCGCGCCTGCAAACCTGCCGCGTCTCGACCAGGTGGGGCTCGATGCACGGTTTTCGTGGTTTGTTGCGGCGATAACGGCGGGTACCGCCACACTTTTTGGTTTGCCCCCCGCGTTGCATGCGTCAATTGCCGATGTTGCGCAGCGCCTTCGCGGCGCAGGTCGCGGTTCTGGCAGCGGACGTCGCGGTGGACTCATTCAACGTTCTTTGGTTGTTGTGCAAATTGCTGTTGCGCTATCGCTGCTGACCGGATCATCGTTGCTGTTGCGCGCATTTGTGCAGCTTCGAACGCAAGATCTTGGTTTGAACAGTGAGAAGGTTTTGTCTGCGCAGTTGTCGTTGCCGCGGGCCGCGTTCCCGCGCGACGCGGATCAAGCGCGCTTCGCTTCCGAACTGATGGATCATCTGTCACCCCGACCAGGCGTTGTATCGGCGACCATGGTGGATGTGGTCCCGGTTGGCGCGGGGATGAACTTTTTGCTTTTCAATATTCAGGGGCAACCCGTGACCGATCCTTCAAATGGTCCAGTCGCAAACGTGCTTTCCATCGCTCCCGATTATTTCAAAACACTCGCGATTCCCATTGCCAGCGGTCGCGATTTCACCCGCAATGATCGCGCTGATTCGCCGCGAGTGGTAATCATCGATGATCTGTTGGCAAAACGATATTTCGCAGGCCAAAATCCGATTGGGAAACGGTTGATGCTGGGCGACACCGTGCCGCGCGAAATTGTCGCCGTTGTTGGTCACGTACATCAGGCTGGACCTGATGCAAAGGACAACGCAATGATGTACACGCCAATGGCGCAGCAACCGTCTACGCAATTCACGGTGCTCGTCAAGTTGGCCGGCGACGCAGGAAGCATTGCGAAATTGATTCGTGGAGAAATTCGCGCCATTAACCCGTCCGTTCCCGTCTACGACATTCAAACGCTCGACGAACGAATTGACGCGTCGATTGCCTCTACTCGTTTCAACGCCACCATTGCGCTGATCTTCGCTGGCGTGGCGCTCTTACTGGCCGCCATTGGCGTCTACTCTATGCTGGCGTTCATGGTCGCACAGCAAACACGCGAGTTTGGAGTTCGCGCCGCGCTGGGCGCGCCTCGTACGTCGTTGATGGGCGCGGTCATCGGACGCGGGCTGATGCTCGGCGCAATGGGCGTCGTCGGTGGTGTCGCACTCTCTCTCGGCGCCGTTCGCGGGTTGCGCAGCTTCGTTGGTGGTGTTGGACAGATTGAACCGCTCGTACTCACGGGAACGTCGGTGGTGTTCATCATCATTGCTGTTGCGGCGGCGTTTATTCCGGCACTTCGTGCTACACGTGTGAGTCCGCTCGAAGCGCTGCGAGCCGACTGACTGTGCTCATGCGTCTTGTTGCGATTGGGTCGGCCGTTTCAGTTCTTACGACAAGTGATAATGCCTACGTGGTCTCAATTGATTGGTCATCCGGATGAGGACAAAAATGTCCCTGCATTGACTCCGGAAGCGCCTGATCTGCACATTGCTGAGGCCACACACTCCATTTCCAATTGCCTGCAACCAAACATGTCTGCACTCGATAAATCGAAGGCTAAGCACTGGGATCTAAAAACGCCCCCAGGCACGTCCGAATACACAATGGACGTTGGTGAAAAGGATGGCGTGAAGATTCTCGTTTGCACCGTCGGCAAAACGGTTTTGCATTATGACGCGCGTTGCATTGACGATCTGCACGCAATGCTCAAAAAGGCTGGTGATTGGGTTGAACTCGGGGGTGCTGACGAACAGAAGCCGGTGAAAGAAGGTACTGTCGAAGCGTGGGGACGCGCGGCAACCAACCCGATCAAGGGTTGGTATGGGCTCAAGAAAGGATTGCGCGGACGCTTTGGTGTGTACATCCCACCGCTTATGGAAGCGCTTGGCTTGGTTGAACTGGAACACAATACAAAAAACAATCGCATGCGAGCGATGTAGGCTCACATGCGATTGACGTGGTCGCAGTAGTGGTGGTGGCTATTCGTTGCGAATTGCCACCAGCGGATCAACGCGCATGGCGCGATTGGCTGGAACGATACATGCGAGTAGTGCCACGCCAAGAATAACAAATCCGACAATTGCAAAGGTAGTTGGATCGGTTGGTGACACGTTAAACAACAATGACTGAGTAACTCGGCCGAGTGCCAGTGCGCCGCCAATGCCAAGCACAATGCCAACCGCGGTAATCGACATGCCTTGGCGCAGCACGAGTTTCACAATGCCGCTGGCGCTCGCACCAAGTGCCACGCGAATTCCGATTTCCCGACGACGTTCTGTAACGAGGTACGACAGCACGCCGTACGTGCCAATCGCGGCCAGTAGCAATGCAACACCCGCGAAAATTCCGAGCAGCAAGGAAAGAAAGCGCTGACGACTGACTGAGTCGCCAAACACCGAGTTCATCGACTTCAACTGATTGACCGGCAGCGTGGGGTCGATGGCATGCACTGCAGTCTGAATTGAGTTTGCCAACGATTCAGTTGAACGCGACGACCGCATTACGAATGTCATCGATCGCGGTGAATCATTTTGCAGCCTCGGCACCTGGTCGACGTTGAAATAGACTTCTGTTCCCACTTTCTGGTCGAGCCCCCCCTGTTTCACGTCTTTGGCAACACCAACGATTGTGTACCACGGTGCCATGCTGTCTTGTCCCGGCGGACGCAAACGATGGCCAAGCGCACTCGCTTTCGGATAGAAGCGTTTTGCGAGTGCTTCATTCACAACCACCGCACCGGCACCTCCAATTTCGCCCGTGTTGAATCCACGACCTTCGATGATCGGAATTTTCATCGTGTCGAAATAGCGGACGCTTGCGAAATTCCAGTAGTCAACGTTCTGGGCCGGTTGGCCGGGTCCAGTCGCGAGATTTTCAAACTGTGTGTCGTTCGCGTTGACGGATCTATTGGGCGGCAGCCCGTTCATGGCGGCGACCGACGTAACGCCTTGCAGCTGTTCGAGCGAACGCATCAGATCCTGCGTGAATTGCGCGCGTCGGTTGGCATCCGGATACTTCGGTGGCGGCATGTAAACGCTGAACGTCGTCAGATTCTGCGGATCAAAACCCGCATCGACAACCGTGAGATTGTGAAAACTCTTGATTAACAATCCGGCGCCAATCACCAGCACCACAGCAAACGTAATTTCTCCGGCAACCAGGCTTTGACGCATGCGATGCCTTGTCATGCTCGCGGTACTGCGGGTTCCGCCCTCTTTGATCGCCGCTGCAACTGCGCCTTCTCCGAGGTGAAACAGCGGCGCCAACCCAAACACAGTTGCGGTCAGTACTGCAATCACCGTCGTAAATAGCAGAACGCGGGGATCAATTCCGATTTCAGAAGCGCGTGGCACGCTGGTTGGATTCGCCGCAATCAGGGCCGCCAATCCCCACTTCGCGATCAATAGACCAAGTACGGCGCCGACGAACGTCAGCACCATTCCTTCAGCCATGAACTGACGAAGAATTGTTCCTCGACCCGCGCCGAGTGCCGTTCTAATTGCAAACTCTTTGTGTCTTCCCTCGGCGCGCACCAACAGCAAGTTGGCGACGTTTGCGCACGCAATCAGCAGCACCAGAATGACGGCGCCCTGCAAGACCCACAGCGATTTTGCAACGTTGCCGATGACTTCGTCACGCAATGGTGCGAGTTGAATGAGATGCAAGAACGCGCCGGTATCGTTGGGCGTGTGAACGCGCGCGCCCGGCGTCAACGACGCCCACTGATGAACCAGTGTTTTGAGTTCAGCGGCGGCTTGCGCTTGTGTAACAAAAGGTTTGAGCCGTGACACGAGATTCAAGAAGTGCGATCCGCGATTTTGTCGATTTGCGGGATCGAGGCCGATTGGGGTGAAGACATCGGCATGTGTATCGTGCAGGTCGAATCCCTTTGGCATCACACCAATCACGATGCTCTGTCGCCCTTGAATTTCGACCGCCTTGCCCACGATCGATGAATCACTGCCAAACGTGCTTCGCCACAAATTGTCGGAAATGACAACGACCGGATTCTGATTCGGCATGTCTTCTTCGGGAGTGAATCCGCGACCTATGCGCGGTTGGACGCCAAGAGTGCTGAACATGTTGGCCGTCATTGCAATTGCGGGAACGCGCTGTGGCCGCGTGCCATCAGCGACATTTACGGCCCCATCACGATACGCCGCAATGTCGGAAAATGACTTCGCTCGTTCGCGCAGTTCAAACAATTCTGGTGGGGACACCCAGAATTTGTCGAATCCCAATCCCGGAAATGTGCTTGAGATGAACATCAATTGATCAGCGGCCAAATAGGGCAACGGTTTTAATGCAACAGCATTGATCACCGAAAAAATTGCGCTCGTTGCGCCGATGCCGAGGGCGATTGTTGCAATGGCAATTGCAGCAAAACCAGGTGAACGTTTGAGCAAACGAAAACCGTGCTTCAAATCGCGCCCCGCCGATTCAATCATCATGCCAGGGCGCACGTCACGCACGTCGTCCTTCACGCGCTCAATGCCACCGACCTTCATTAGCGCTGCGCGCCGCGCCTCTTCGGGACTTGCACCTGCTTTTATGTTTTCCGCGACCAACAATTCCACGTACGCGCTTAGTTCTTCATCCAACTCCGCTTCCACTGCAGCGCGACCCGTGACGTTTTTCACGCCCGTGCGAAATTCGGAAAATTTGGACATGTCAGATTGCCTCCAACGCGTAACTGATGGCGACGGCAACGCGCTTCCAATTGCCGGTTTCAACGTCGAGTTGTTTTTTCCCCGACGCTGTGAGCTTGTAATACTTCGCGCGCCGATTGTTTTCGGACGCGCCCCATCGTGATGACAGGCGATTCGCCGCTTCCAGACGATGCAGTGCGGGAAAGAGCGATCCCGGACCGGGATCAAACGTCCCGCGTGTGATCTGTTCAATGCGTCGAGATACGCCGAGCCCATGCAATTCACCCAAGGCCAATGCTTTCAGAATGAGCAGATCGAGCGTTCCCTGCAGCAGATTTGTCTGTGACTCGGGCATGGTCGAATCGAATGACGATAGGAGGCGTTGCTGGATTTCGCCGTTGTATCGAATGGCGATAGGAGTGGATACGGGGATCAGACAGCACGGGTTTCGGAAAGGTTTGGTCCGTCGCAGGGTTCGCGTGAATGACTTGGTCGCGATTAGACTTCGGAGAGTTCTCCCGGCCCTTCCATAAAATTGGAGCTTCTGTGTCCCACGATCGTCGACGCTTTCTCCGCCAAGTGACTGCCGGCGGCTTGTCTTTAGCCGCACTTCCTGCAGCACTGTCTGCTTCCGAGCCCACTCATCACGAAGGCAGCGCGTTCGACCCCGCCGAGTTTGCGCTTCAACAGGAACTGATTGAACTCAGTGAGCCGCAGCAAGCGCCGAAAGTCGTGTTCGATGTGTCATGGACGCAGAAACTCACGGGCAAATACCGCGCGGTCTTTGATACGCCTTCGATTACCGACGGAGGCGGTGTGTGGCGCGCTGGTGCGTGGCCCGGACACTATAAAGAGGTGTTGAAAGCTGAACCGTCCGATATCAACACCGTGATTGTGATTCGTCATGCCGGCATTCCGCTCATCATGAATCACGAATTCTGGGATCGCTACAATATTGGCAAGGACAACAAAGTCTCCGATCCAATGACAGGAAAGCGCACGAAACGTAATCCGGTGTTGATGACAACCGCCGAAGACAAACTTCCGGCGTCGTTCGAAGCGTTCACGTTACCAAAGCAAATGGAGCGCGGCGTCATTGTGCTCGGCTGCAACGCGGCGTTCGGTGGAATGGTATCGCTGGTTGCCAAGAAAGAAAAATTGAAGTTCCCCGAGGCGCGCGAAAAAGCGCTCACGATGATGGCGCCCGGCGTAATTCTTCAACCAAACGGAATTTTTGGTTTGACGCTCGCTCAGCAGAATGGCTGCGTTTTTATTTCAGCGTCTTAGGCAGAATACAGAATATAGAATACAGAATTTTGCATCGCGCGGTGGGGCTTGGCCTGTGACACCTTCTCGCGCGAGCACACTTCGCGGTGTGCCGTGCTCGCGAAGCGA
>JBDUAX010000634.1:0-2199 GCA_040004455.1 Gemmatimonadaceae bacterium | reverse complement strand
CTTCGTTGATGGCGCCACCCGTGACCATGTCGCCCGTACCCGCGTAAATCACATTTGCATTTGATGGTGCTGCTGCGAGCGCACCAATTGACGACACGTCTTTGATGTCATCAAAAACCGGATACCAGGTTTCCCCGGCGCTTGTCGTTTTCCATACGCCGGCGGCGGGAAGCCCGATGTAGAACGTTCCCGGTTGACCGATCGCGCCAGTTACCGCGGCAATGCGTCCGGCGCGGAAGGGGCCGAGGTTCCGCCACACGAGTCCGGAGAGGTTGACATGGACGGGGGCGGCGGTGGTAGCGCCGAGTGTTGCGAGCACGGCCAGCGGCGCGAGCAGGCGACGCGCGTGTGATAATTGGGAACGCATTGTTGGAGCTCCAGCGGTAGCGGGCGGGATTACCTAACTATTTAACGCAATGCAGTAGCGATAGAGGCAGTGACTTTACGTGGCGTGCCGTGCGCCGCGCATTTACGGTGCTTTCCACTCGCTCATGAGGCTGAGGTTGCCGGCCTGGTCGACTGCGTTCACCAGGACGCGAGTCACGCCCTGTTCGAGGGTCGTTGCAGTTACGTCACCGAAAAATATTCGGGTTGTCCAAATCGAATTCGCGCGCGATCTCACGATCCACCAACGAACGACTTTACCCGCGGCCGGAAGCATTTGCAGCGAGCTTCCCGACACCGCAATGGTCGGCGATAATGGTGGCGTTGAATCGAGCCATGGCGAAGCCGGTACAATCGCGGGCGTTGCATAGAGCGTAGCCAGCGAGGCGGCGATGCTGCCGTTTGATTTTTTGAGCGTGGTGTTGGCGTTGTAGAAAATGTTGCCGGTGCCTGCAACGCGTGTTCGCGTCAGAGCAACCTGGTTCGGAATTTCAAGCGCGCTGAATGCGCTCGCGGTTCCGTTTTCCACGCGGTACGCGGCCAGTCCAGGCCACACGTGGCGGCCCGCGGTGCTTTGAGCAATCCACCAATCGAGGAGTGCGCCATAGCCCTGTTGAGGCGCACTGATCGCCCAATACAATTGCGGCGCGAGATAGTCTACCCAGCCCTGTTGCAGCCACTTGCGCGAATCTGCATAGATCGTGGCGAACGCGTCGAGGCCGGTGACGCTCGCGGGAAATCCGGGACGCCAAATTCCAAAGGGTGAAATACCAACCTTGATCGTGGGCTTGATGGCATGCGTTTCGCGATACAAACGCTCAACAAACTGATCAACGTTCTGCCGGCGCCAATCGTCGCGCGCCAACGTCGAGCCACTGCGTGCGTAACTTGCGCTGTCGGGAAAGGTGATGAGCTTGCCCGATGAATCATCTTCCTGATACGGATAGAAATAATCGTCCGCGTGCACGCCATCGATATCGTAGCGTCGCACAATGTCGCTCACCACGCGCATGACGAGATCACGAACGGCGGGTTCGCCCGGATCGAGCCACAGTTGCGTGCCATACACGCGCACCAAATTGCGTTGAGCGTTGAATGCGTGCATGGTCGATAAACTCGCAGAGTCTTTAGCCGAACCCGCGCGAAACGGATTAATCCACGCGTGCAGTTCGAGGCCGCGCGCGTGCGCTGCGGTGACCGCAAATTCGAGTGGGTCGTACCCGGGATCTCCGCCTTGAACACCCGTGAGCATCGACGCCCACGGTTCAATTGCCGAGCGGTATACCGCATCGCTCGCTGGGCGCACATGAAACATCACGGCGTTCAGTCCGGCGGCGCGCGCGCGATCGAGCAAATCGATGAGTTCGGCCTGCTGTACGCCGGCCGACAGTCCTGTGCGCGATGGCCAGTCGATGTTCGCAACAGTGGCAATCCACAGGCCGCGCATTTCACGTTGAATGGCGGGTGGCGTTGTGTCGTTGGGGAGTGAGCTGATGGGCGCGGTGATGCTGTTGCTCGTCGCGCAGGCGGTGACTGTTATGACGGCCAAGGCGCTTAGAAGTCGGCGAACTGGATGCATCCTCATGTTGCAACAATGGCCGCTGATTAATCGGCGAACTGTGCGAATGCTCATGCCGTCGCAATCAGCGCACTTCTGAGTTGATGTATTCGCACGCTACCGCTTCACCAAGGGCAACACCACGTAGCTCGGGTGCTCCTTGTCATGCACCAACGTGTTATGCGCAGTCACGAAGTCTTTGCCGGTTTCGTTATTCCCACCGGTATTCAAATTGCGATCGTACTTCGGAAACAACG
>JBDUAX010000633.1:0-2200 GCA_040004455.1 Gemmatimonadaceae bacterium | reverse complement strand
AAGTGTTGACGCGCGACGACATCATGCCACTGGCGATGGATCACAAGTCGTTCGTGGATGCCGGTTCGCAGCTTGGATCACAGGGAATGATTATCGTCGCGGAAGGCACGTGCATGGTTCGACTGCTGCAGGTAATGCTGCGCTTCTATCATCACGAGTCGTGCGGACAGTGTACCCCGTGCCGAGAGGGGATGGGTTGGTTGGAGCGTATCAGCAATCGCCTGGTGGCGGGCAATGGTCGCGCAGAGGACATTGATCGCTTGTATCAAATTTCGCGGGCAAACGACGGCACGACGATTTGTGGTCTGGGTGATGCAGCGGGTTACGCGACCGTTGGCATTCTCGACAAGTATCGCCACGAGTTCGAGTACTTCATTGAGAATAAGCGGTCGATGTTTGATGGGCGGCTTGAGGTAGCGGGTATGGAAATGGGCGCGAACCTGGCGAGTGTCAGCGCATGAACCAATCCGCTAACACGGGGGCTTTCGCGTGATCGACTTCTTTATCGACGGCGTTCCCTGCACCGCTGAAAACGGCCAGACGGTTATTCAGGCCGCGCACGCCGCGGGAATTCTTTTGCCGTCGTTCTGCTGGCATCCGAAATTGTCCGTGCCGGGCAACTGCCGCATTTGCATGGTCGAAGTGGAAGACGAACGGGGCGGCGATCCGTGGTTCGATATCTCCTGCAACATGCCCGTTACCAAAGGCATGCGCGTGTTGACCGATTCGGCGAAAGTGCGTGAACTGCGGAAAGACACCATGCAGTTCATCACGCTCAATCATCCGGTCGACTGCGGCATCTGCAACAAGTCCGGTGAATGTTTGTTGCAGGATCACCACTACGCGTACAACGGCCAGGCATCGTTGTCGCGCGATTCGAAAACACACGCGACCAAGTTCTTCCCGCTCTCGAAGCGCATCATGCTCGACAACGAACGCTGCATTATGTGCTCTCGGTGTGTGCGCTTCACCGACGAAATTTCCAAATCGCACGCGCTGGGCGTAAAGAATCGTGGCGATCACTCGCTCATTCGCCCGTCGGAAGATGTGAACTTCGACGACGATCCGTATTCGGATAACGTCATCGATATTTGCCCGGTTGGCGCGCTGCTCTCTACCGAGTTACTGGACCACTCGCGTGTTTGGTATTTGCAACCCACGCCATCAGTGTGTCCGGGTTGCGAGCGTGGCTGCAGCATCAACATCTGGCATCGCAAGGATTCATGGAAATTGAACGTACTCGATCCACGCCTCAATACGAGCATCGATCGCGTTACACCCCTTGAGAATCCGGCAGTGAACGGTCCGTGGACGTGCAACAAGGCGCGCGACCTCGCGCAGATTCTGGAACGTCCGCGCGCCATTCAGCCGATGATCAACGGCGAGGAAGTCACGCTCGCTGCCGCGACGAAGGAAGCGGCTGATCTCATCGCCAGTGCGCAACACGCCGTGGCGCTGGTTTCAAGTTGGGGGTCGAACGAAGAACTCACAGCGTATCACACGACGATTTCGTCGCTATTCACCAACTACGTGAAGGCCGATTGGGTGCCAATGCCGGGCGAGCGCGTTGAAGACGACATCCTTATCAAGGCCGACAAGAATCCCAATCGCTTCGCAGCGCGCGCACTGTTTGATGCGATGCCAGTTGACGATGCAACAACCTTCCCCACAAATACGGACCTCGTGCTCGTGTGGGGCGAAGGCGCCGACCTCACCAACGTTTCGAAGAACGCGAAAATCATCGTACTGAATTCGTACGCCGGTTTGGCGAACTACAGCGCCAACGTGTTCATCCCCATCAGCGTGCAAACCGAGCGCGATGGACACTACACGAACTTCGAAGGCACCGTTACGCCATTCAAACGCTGCTTCCCGAAACATCCGCACGTTGCCGACGCCGCGGCGCTCTTCGAATCGCTGAGTGCGTTGCTTCCCTCAACTGCGAGCGCGCGTTAATGCTTCCCGACCTGAGCATCGCCATCGTGTTCATTGCCGGCTCCATCGGCATGCTCATGGGTTTTGGCGGCCTGCTCACGTGGGTCGAGCGCAAACAAGCGGCGGTGATGTCAGATCGCATCGGTGCAAATCGCGCGTACATCCGCATTCCCTTCACCAACATCAAACTCGTTTGGTGGGGACTGTTTCACGGAATGGCCGACGGTTTGAAGATGCTGATGAAGGAAGACTTCAAACCGCACAC
>JBDUAX010000225.1:0-7312 GCA_040004455.1 Gemmatimonadaceae bacterium | reverse complement strand
CGGCCGCATGGCGAATCAGGTTCTCAGAAACGCGCGTGTCCCCTGAGAGCACGACGGAGCGCCAGCATAGTCAATGCGGTAGCCCAGAGCCAGTGCGACCGGCGCATAGTCCAGTCGAACGAGAACGCCGAAGTTAGGCCCGCAAGAAACGACGACGTCCCCTTGGGGCCCAGACCCGAAACGCGCGATCACGACCGGGCGCCACCGGCCCTCCGGTGAGCCCGAGATCAGGAAAGCCAACGACGTGGTCAAAGTGCAAGTACGTCAGGAACACACCGTCGATGTCCGATCTTGCGTTGAGCGCGAGCCCGATCGTAGTCGTCAGCCGTGCAGCAACTAGGGACCTTCGCATTGCGGCACCTCTTGAATGAGGCCTGGAAGTCCTGACTGCGCTGGCCTACGCACGCTGTGTGGGTTAGTTCGTCCAAATCGGCGCCCGCGCGTGCCTCAATCTCATCTCGCCGACGAAGCCACCGGCCGGTACACTTCGGCAAATGATCGAGGAGCAAGGCGACTATACCGACTGGACAATTCCTGCACGATCGAACTGGCCGATGAACGACAATCCACTGATCGTACAAAGTGACTTGACAGTGCTGGCCGACGTATCGGCCCCACGATACACCGACGCGCGCGATGCGCTCGCGCGATTTGCGGAGCTCGTCAAGTCGCCCGAGCACATTCATACGTACAAAATCAGCGCGTTGTCCATCTGGAATGCGTGCGCGGCAGGGATGAGCGCGCAAGACATCACCGGCGCGCTGACGGAGTATTCACGCTTTGCAATTCCCTCAAGCATCACGGCGCAGATCGCAGATTTTGCACGTCGGTTTGGACGCGTTCGCATTGAGCGCGACAGCGAAGATTCACTACTGGTGCTTGCGAGCGACGCGGTGTTGGCCGAGGAGCTCGCGCACGGGAAGCAACTTGCTCCGCTGCTCTCGGAACGTGTTTCGGCAACAGCATTCCGTATCCGCCACGCCGATCGGGGACGCATCAAGCAGGCGCTTGTTAAAGCGGGTTTTCCAGCGGAGGATGTTGCGGGTTACGCGATGGGCGAATCACTGCGTGTGCCACTTCGGTCGCACACACGCGCCGGCGCGGCGTTCGCGCTTCGAGACTATCAACGTGACGCGGTACATGCATTTCATGCAGCGGGTTCAGAGCGCGGCGGTTCCGGAGTTATTGTGCTGCCCTGCGGCGCCGGCAAAACAATTGTTGGTATGGCAACAATGGCAGCCGTTGAGGCATCAACGCTCATTCTTACCACCAGCGTGTCGGCCGTGCGTCAATGGATGTCGGAGCTTCGCGACAAGACCGAAATTCCGGATGCAATGATTGGCGAGTACACCGGCAGCTTGAAGGAAGTGCGGCCCGTAACCGTGGCGACGTATCAAATTCTGACGCATCGCACGCGCGCTGATGCGGCGTTCACACATCTCGCACTCTTTGACCAGCGCGACTGGGGCTTGATCATCTATGACGAAGTGCATCTTCTCCCGGCGCCGGTGTTTCAGATTACCGCAACGCTGCAGGCGCGCCGCCGACTTGGTTTGACTGCCACGTTAGTGCGCGAAGACGGGCGCGAAGATGACGTGTTTGCACTCATTGGACCAAAGAAAGCTGACGTACCGTGGAAAGTGCTGGAGCGACAGGGATGGATTGCCAAGGCAGTGTGCACCGAAGTGCGCGTTCCGCTGGAGGAAATGAAGCGCATGCCGTACGCCGTTGCGGAGCCGCGCGACAAGTTTCGCATTGCGTCGGAGAATGACAACAAGACACAAGCGGTGCGCAACATTCTCGCGCGGCATCCCGGTCAACCGGCATTGGTGATTGGCATGTATGTGGATCAACTCAAAACAATTGCCGATGAATTGCACGCACCGCTGATTACGGGCAGCACGCCGCAGCACAAACGGGATGCGCTCTACAACAGTTTTCGAGCCGGCGAACTTCCCGCGCTCGTCGTTTCGAAGGTCGCAAACTTTGCCATTGATTTACCGGATGCGTCACTGGCCATTCAGATTTCCGGCACGTTTGGTTCACGTCAGGAAGAAGCGCAGCGACTGGGCCGTATTCTGCGTCCAAAGTCCGGCGACAATCAGGCGCACTTCTACAGCATTGTTACCGCCGATACCGTCGAACAGGACTTCGCACTCAAGCGTCAGCTTTTCCTGTGCGAGCAGGGCTATGAATACGAAATTGCCGACGCGTCCGAATTTCGTAACGGTCCGATTCCAGTTGAATTGTCGTGAAGCTCTTCGACGTTGACTGGGAAGTAATATTCCGTGAATTGCCGCGCTGGAACGCGCTCAGTGTGCAGGCCAGACGTGTGCTCCTCACTGAACTCAAGACGAATGGATATGTGCAGAGTGAACGATTCGGCGCGTCTCTCAATGAAATTGTCGCGAGCGGAATTCCGGTTTATGACGCGCTCCGTCCGCGGTTGATACTCGATGAGCGCCATCGTGATTTGCTGAAAGTGCTGCGCGCCATCGGGAGACACGTCATGCCCGACGCGGCCGATGGTGCGTGGCTAGTGAAGTATCTGGAGGAACACTTCACGCAGCACGACATCAACGGCCTCACTGCGGTTCCGGCCGCATGGCGACATGTGCTCGCGAACCGTGTCTCACTCGCGCAACGCGTAGCGTTCGCAGGTTGGACTGGCGACTTGCTCGCGTCGGAAACCGACGCGGACCTGATGGCATGGGCCAAACAACGCGGAGAGTCCGAAGCCACGATCAACTTCCCGGTCATCTTGCGTTCACTTAAAACGCTGGCGCGGAGGCTTTTGCACTCGCCGAACGGAATTCCGCTGCAAGACGTGCTGTCACTTGATAGCAAAATGAATGGTTCTGCAGTCGCCAGCGCAGTACACGCGGGTTTGCGCACGCTGGTTCTCTTTGCAACCATGCGCGAGAGTGACCTCGAACCGATGATTGGTTTGTGGCCCCCAGCAGCGCGGGAACTTGCGCGTCCGCCGTTGCAACCACCGGCAGTAGTCATCCCTGCAGAACACTTTGAGTTGCCAGTGCAAATGGAAGACATGACAACACTGCTGGCCGCCGTCGTATCTTCACCCATCCGCGTACGCTCGGCCGACTTCATGGTGTTTGCCAAATCACGCGCGGAAGTTGAGTCGCGATTTGTATTGCTTCCCGAGTGGGCCGCAGGCTTCTTCGTTGGCGCGCAACAAACGCGCGTTGACGAAGCGGCGCGAAATCTTGTGGCGGCGGGATTTGCACGGTTCGATTCGAGTGCTGCGAACCCTCATCTCGCGAGTACAAAAGTCGGCGCGCGTTGGTTGGCGCTTTCGCCGCACGCTCGTCTCGCAGAACTTGCCGACCAGATACGGAAGTCGAAGCAGATCAATCCTAATGGAGGCTACGACCAGCACGAGGCAATCGGATTTTTCCCGTACGTGTTTCCATACCTGCATGCTCCCAAAAGTTTGCGTTTGCGTGAAGCGATCACGGAAGCCTTCCTTCGATCGAATCCTGGTTTTGTTGTCCTCAATGCATTCCTGGAGTACGAGGCAGTCCGGCACAATCCACTGATGGCGCTTCTGACAACAAAGGACACCGAAAACCAGTTGTACATGAATCTTCACCAGCACGGTGATTCACGCGAGACGTATCGGCAACTGTGGCGTAACGCCCTCGATCGATTTCTTGTATTTCGCCTGTTGGCGCTTGGTGGTGCGAGCATTGGTCGGCTCGCCGACGGATCTGTTTGCTTTGCCGTCAACGACGTTGGTCGATATGTGCTGGGCGCGACCGACTCGTTCAAGTACGCAACGGCGGCGGCCGCCGAAATTGTTGTTCAACCAAATTTTGACATCGTGTTTTTGGGAGTTGCGCCGAGTGTCGAAGCAACTATTGCGAGGTTTGCCGAGCGCGTGGGTGTGGCACCGGGGCTGGTATTTCGCATTACGCGCGCTGCGGTGTTACGCGCGGCCGAAGCTGGAATGACGGCCGAAAGTATATTTGCGGACTTGAGCAATGCGGGCACCAAACCTGTTCCGAAAAATGTGCAACGCGAGATTGCGGGATGGATGTCTTCCGTGCGCCGCGCACGCTTGCGGTCGGTCGAGCTGATCGAGTGTGCAGATGGCGAGTCGGGGGAGCGACTGATGTCACTGCTTGGGTCGCGGGTCAGGCAACTGACTGCGACCGTATTCGAGTTGAACGTGACGACGGTGTCGGAACGCGCGACGTTGTTAAAGCGGTTGAAAGCAGGTGGAATATTTCTGAGCGAGGATGCACGCCCGAAGCCGGCGAAGAAAAAGCGTGTGAAGCGATTCGAGGACGCTTGGGATGACGAGGTGTGACGGATGCATTGCAAGAAATGATGAAGAGACATGTGTGAGCGACGATACACTTGCGTTGCGCTATTGAACTCTCGAAGAGATGTTTACTTCTCGTTTCTGTTTGGCAGCACTCCCTCAGTCCAAGAATCACATGCGCATTCGACTTACTGCAATTGTTGTCGCTGCTTTTGGAGTACTTCTTCCTGCTGCGGCCTTCGCGCAAACGAAGATGGCGCGTCCAACGTTTGGAATTCTGATCGGAACCAATATCGCTACCATCTCCGATGCCGATCAAGGAATCGGCGACCTGGTTGGTGCATCGTTTGACAAGAAGAAGCGCATCGGCTTGGACGCCGGTGTATTCGTGCAAATCCCGCTCGGCGGAATGCTGTCGTTGCAACCTGAAGTGCACTATGCGCAAAATGGCGTTTCCATTACCAGCTCAACGGGAGCTGTTAGCTCTCTCGACTTGAAGATCGATTATCTGGAAATACCAGTGCTGTTGCGTCTGGACGCAGGTGGTGCGGATGCTGCTGTGCATCCCATTCTGCTGGCGGGTGCGAGTGGGGCCTATCGCCTCAAATGCTCGCTTTCGGGAACGGGCGGCGGCACATCGGTGTCGACGGACTGCAATGCAGGAACTGATTCCGAAGACCCATTCAAGAAGTCTGATTTCAGTCTGGTTGGTGGGGCGGGCCTCGCGTTTACATCAATGGGACATTCGCTTTCTCTGCAAGCGCGCTACACTCACGGATTGTCGAGCATTGCAACCACCAGCACTGCTGCATCGAACCCGAAGAATCGCGCGCTCTCAATTTTGCTGGGCATTGGCTTCTAACAGCGTACACATGCGGTAACGAATACGACACCTCGCCGGCGCAAGCACACTGGGCCGGCGAAATGTTATTGTCTTAGCGTATCACGTCGTCGCGACGGCGTTCAATTCGATGAGCGCGGCATAGTGCAACGGCCCGCACGGCACAACGGTGCGCGCAGGTCTGTGGGCGCCAAGTGCTTCGGTATAAATGGCGTTGACAGCGCTCCACAAGACTACGTCTGGAATGAAAATCTGCACATTCACGATTTTGTTCATTTCACTCTCGGATGCCGAGAGAATCGCACGCAAGTTCGCGAACACTTGACGCGCTTGCGCCTCAATGCCGTCGGGAATTCGCCGCTCTCCTCCGCCGGGAACGATGGGCAAAATGCCCGACACGAAAACCAGTCCGTTAGCGACAATTGCCTGCGTGTAGTGCCCCGCCGGCAGCGGAGCATCACTCGTTTCTATGAATTTCATGTTTTCTCCAGCGGCTATGCAACTTACGATGCGGCTTATGACGCAATTTACCTTGCGCTCTTCTCCGGCTGTGCTATGCTGGACGCGTGGCAAATCCCTTCGCACGCGGTTCAGATAACCATTCCAGCATAGAAGCCGGAGAACTAACGGCCAGGGAGCTCGCTCTTGCCCGGCGAGTGCGCGAGGGAGACGAGGCCGCGTTCGAACAGATATTCCGCACCTACTACTCGCGTCTCGTGTCATTCGCTTGCGCAAAATTGGACTCGCAAGCAGTGGCCGAGGAGATGGTGCAAGAAGTCTTGCTGCAAATCTGGTCGCGACGCGAGCAATGGATTGTAGAGCAGTCTCTCGCGGCGTACCTCTTTCGCGCCGTGCGCAACCGTGTTCTGAACGCACGGCGCTCCATCCGGCTCGAAGTGTCCTACGCCGCCGCTGCGTCGCGCGAGATCGAAATCGAGACCCCGGAGTCCTGCGATGATCGGCTTCGCGACGCCGAGATTGGCGCCGCACTGGCGCATGCATTGGCCTTGCTACCGGAACGACCGCGCCAGGTCTTTGTGCTCAGCCGGCGGCAAGGCCTGTCGTACGCGGAAATTGCGGAGGTGCTCGGCATCGCCGTGAAGACCGTGGAAATGCACATGGGCCGCGCGCTCGCCCAGCTACGAGTCTCGCTGTCGGAGTGGCGCCACCCGTAGCTTTCATTGTGGCTGCAATCGACTTCGGCCGTTAATACAGGGTAGTTGCGCGGGCGCGTGACCTGAGGCTTGTGACACGACGCCGAGATCTCGATCCAGAGCTGATTGCGCGATTTCTTTCCGGTGAGTCCACACTCGCGGAGTCGGCGCTTGTGCGCGCTTGGGCGGCCGACCCGCGCGGTCGCGCGGAGCTGGAGGCCATGCAGCGCGCCTGGAGCCACTCCGTCCCGCTTGAGCGTGCGATCGATGTTGACGCTGCGTGGCGAAACGTTGCCCGGGCGATGCACCCCGACGCGAAAAATCGCGAAGTGCCGAACTTGCGCCACGACATCGTGCCGCGCGGCAACCTACGCCTGCATACTCCGGCGTCCGGACGCCACGCTCATGTGCTCAGGCCAACACTCAATCGCGTTTCACAGCGATCCTTCGCGGCCCGTTTCACTACGATAGCCGCGGCAGCAGCCGCGCTGGTGGTCACGAGCGCCGGCTTAATCCGGGTGGTTCGTGGAACCTGGCCCCTGGCGTCCAGCGCTCCAACCAGCGCGTCGCTCCCTGAACGAACGACGCAGGATTTCATCGCGAGTCCCGGACAGCGCGCGCTCATCGATCTCGCTGATGGCACGCATGTGGTCCTGTCGCCGGAATCTCGACTGCATGTATCGCTCCCCAAAGGCGCTTCCGGGCAACGTGAGTTGACGCTGGATGGCCAAGCATTGTTCACGGTCACGCATGATGCGGCGCGCCCATTCGTAGTGCATTCGCGCTACGGCACGACCGTGGATTTAGGGACTTCATTCGCGGTACGCGCCTACGCCGGACAGCCATATCGCGTCGTTGTACGCGACGGTCAGGTTGCGCTGGGCGTTGGTGCGGAAGCCCCCGTGCTTATTGCCGGTGATGTTGCCGCGGCCGCTGACGATGGAACGTTGCATGTCGCGCACGATCCGGAAGCCGCCGCTTTGCTCGATTGGACAACGGGTCGGCTGACTTTCCGGAATACGCGCTTGA
>JBDUAX010000224.1:0-7314 GCA_040004455.1 Gemmatimonadaceae bacterium | reverse complement strand
GCTGTTACGTGAACGAAAACGTGCACGATGAGCATGGCGGTTCCGGAGTTGATGGCAGCGTTAACACATCAACCTACTTGTTGCGCAGCCAGTCGACGTCGAGGGAACACAGAAGTCGACTCTTGCTGCAGTGGTCCAGAAAGTAAAGCTGAAGCGGTTAACCGGCTAGATCGTGAGCGATGGGCATTCGGTGGCGTTACGGCACAACATTGCAAATTGTATCGCGACATCCCGTCAACTCAGCGTCGCACATCAAGCGGAATGAAACGCCCGACGTAAATTTCTCCCTTTCGCACAGTGTACAGCGTAAATCCCGACGGAATTGTCACTCGTTCCATTTGGCCACCGCTAACAATTGCAGCACTGTTTTCAAACCGGGCTTTGTTGCCGCTCACAATTGCTCTCCATCAAACCCGTCCAGGTTGTGAAACGCAGAATGGGTGGAATGTGGTTGAACGCTACAACTGGCATTGCGACGGGAATATGCGCGAGGTCCCGCTTGAGCCACGCCAATTGAGCACTGTCGATATTGCCGTAATACCCCGAATCGTCGAACGAGACGGTGTTGAGGCCGATGGAATGCACGCCACCCCAAATAAACGAGTAATAGTCCGGCCCGATGTGGCTTCGATACATTGCCCGCCTATACAACGGGGTGCGTTTTAGGTGTTTGCAAGCGACCACGCACAACTCCAAAGTTTTCATGGTTGCCGGGCACAAGCAAGAGCGGCGTAGCGAACTTCGCGGCCTCAGTCGTAAAAAGATCGTGGTAGGAAGTCGGGAGAGCTTCCTGCTGACTCATTACATCGCGCACCAAGTCGCCGGCAACCAGCGCGAACGCCGGCCGAATTGAGTCGACCAACGACTGAAAACGCTGTGTTCGCTCGACGTTTCCGGTGCGACATGCGTGTCAGACGCATGCACGAACGTTAACTCCGTAACGCGCGGTACCGGCCGGTGGTTTGCTGAACGCGCGAGATCCAGTCCGATTATCTTCATTGTCGTAGTCGCGCGGCGGCGCGACACGATTGGTGCTAAGATTTTGGCGACGGCGCATGTCACGATAACATCCGCGCGGAGCGTGCTTGCTTGACACCAGCGGTTGACCGGTCCAAAACCGCACAAAATGACCAGTCCACTTTCTCAAACAGATGTCGGCAGCGGGCAATTCTGATGCTGCTGAGTTAGTTCGACGCCTATTTCCGACTTGCAAAGTTCACTCAAGGAGCGCGTGATGCATTTGCGATTGACACGTTGGGTTGCACGCTTGATGGCATCCGGCCTGCTGGCATCCGCGCCGCCGATCGCGGCGCAGACCATCAGCATCGATAACGTCACGATTGTCGACATCACCAACGGCAAACTTCAGCAACACAAGACGCTTTTCATTGAAGGAAAGCGCATTGCACGCATCGAGAATTCGAATGCGGCAACCCACGCGGCCGCAACGCTCGATGGCACCGGCAAGTTCGTCATTCCTGGTTTGTGGGACATGCACGTGCATGCGTATTTCACGAATGACACGGCGCGTTTTCACAGTACCAGCGAGGTGATGCTTCCGCTGTTCATCGTAAATGGCATTACCGGTGTTCGCGATCTGGGTAGCAATCTCGAAGCAACACTCGGCGCACGCGATAGCATTGCTGCGCATCAGCTGATTGGCCCTCGCATGATGGTGTCAGGTCCGATGCTCGACGGTCCGACCACACGATATCAGGCAGCGATCAAGGTGGCGACTGCAGACGAAGCGCGCGCTGCGGTGCGCATGCTCAAAGAACGCGGCGTGAACATGATCAAAACGCAGTCGCTCATTCCGCGCGAGGCGTATTTCGCGATTTCCGACGAAGCGACAAAAATTGGAATTCCCTTCGAAGGACATGTTCCAAATTCAGTCACCGCGATGGAAGCGATCAAAGCGCATCAATTCAGCTTTGAACATCTCATTGGTGTGAGCGACACAAATACCGCGCTAATTGCAGAGCTTACGAAAATTCGTGTTTGGCAATGTCCGACGGTAATCAATAGCGTTGGCACTCCAGCCGAGTTCCTGGGCGATCCCGGTTTGCCGTTTTGGCTAAAACAAGGAGTTGAAGGCTGGCGAAAAACCGCAGTCACTCAGGCAGCGGCCACTGATTCCGCCGCAAACGCAACGAAAGCGCGCTCCGATCGCCGACTCGGCTTCATCAAGAGGTTGTTTGACTTGAAAATTCCGTTTCTTGCCGGAACCGATGCACCGGCGGGATACGATCTGGTCCCGGGTGCAAGTCTCCATCGTGAATTGCAATTGTTCGTGCGCGCCGGACTTACTCCATTGCAGTCGCTGCAAACCGCAACACTGAATCCGGCGATGTTCTTCGACAAGACCGCAGACTGGGGTACGATTGCGCCGGGAAAAATTGCCGATCTCGTCGTACTCGCACGTAATCCGCTCGTTGACATTGCCAACACGCGTGGTGTGGTAGCAGTTGTTGCCGACGGCCGATACTACTCGCCGCGCGAGTTGGATCGGATGCGATTACGCATTATGGAATTGGCGGGGAAGTAACGGAATGCATTCGCTACTCCCCCCGTAACGCCTCCGCGGGATGTGTGGGTGCGCCTCGCTCGCGGGAAAAGCGTCGCGGAATCGCTCCGTGCCGCCGAAGCGAAGCAGAGCGGCGCGTCGTGCGTCTGCTTCGTTCATTCCACGACGAATGTTTTCAGCCGTTTCCATGTCCAGATAGAATGCAAATTCTTTACTCTGTTCCGAAGCGATGTGCGAGCGTGAGCGAAACAATTCACGCACGCGAGCGATTGCGGCATGCACGCGATACAACAGTGCGTCAGCTCTCCGCTGCGAACACGAGGGTCACAGAGTTAACGAAACGATCCCACCTCGCGCGCTCCTTACTTCATCCGTGCATCGGCATGAGCGAAGCGTTTTGAGAATGAGCAGGTCGAGCGTGCCTTGCAGGACCTGTTCGTTGGAGGTCGTTCGGTAAGTGAGTACCAAAATACACATGGAATGAGAGAACATTGTGACGCAGCGACTTGCATCGCGCGCTCAGAATAGCGTCCGCCATAATCTCATGGACGTAAAAAAATCCGGGCCACGCATTCGTGCGCGGCCCGGATGAACTGATCGTGCAAGTCTTCGAAACGTCGTTCAGCGATCGCGACGACGTCGCGCAATACCGCCCACCACGAGCAACGCCGGCAACAGCATGGCCATCGTCATCGGCTCTGGCGCGGTCGTTGGAATCGGGTTGATCACATCTGTCGTCACAAAAATGCCATCTTCAGGCTGGCCCGGGAACTGGTTGGTGAAATCGGACTTCACCCAGCTCGCCCCATCCCAGTGCAGGCGACTGACGACGTGATTGGTTTCACCGGTGACAATGATGTCGCCGAGGAATGGCAGGAACTGTTGGTAGCTCACGCGTTGAATGTCCGTGGCAAAGTTTGCCGCGTAGAAACCTTCAACAGGGTTTCCGCTCTGACCGAGGTTGAGGGGAACAAAGCTCACCATTTCAGCGCTTGCGACCGTGGCGAACGTCGAGAATGCGCCGGCCGGCCCAATCGCGCGCAGCGAACCGCTGCCTTCCGACGCGACCACAAGCGTGCCCTTGAGCATCGGACCGATGTCTTGCGGTGCGAAACTGAGGCCTTCCGCATCCTCACCAAGCGTCGCCAGCAGCGTTGCCGTTCCTGCGGCATTCACGCGATAAACCTTTCCTTGGTTCGTCGCGACAATCATATCGAAACCGTACAGGCCGTACGGGTCGAACGCGATGCTGCGCACACCACCCACCAATCCCGTGGCAAACGTTGTGACAGTCGTACCATCGTTCGAAATCTGGAAAAGCGTACCTGCCGCTTCGGAGCCGGCAAACACATTACGCGACACGAACCCGCCGAGGCCCAGCGAGCTCGAGACGTAGATTTCCCCCGATGACGACGGAAGTAGGGTGCCGAACTTCCGGATGTTCGTGCCATCGAGATCGACTGCGTACAGCTGGCTGTTGTTCGTCCCGTTGTAGACGCTGCCGACGAATTTGTTGCCTGCATAGGCGAAACCGATCGTCGCGTTTTGTCCAAGCAAGTTGAAGAGCGACGACGAACTGACGAACGTCGTGTAGGTCAGGTTTTGTGCGTGCAGTGATCCTGACGCAGCAAGCATCCCGACAGCAGTTGCAATGCACAACGTGGAAATGCCGCGCTTAAAGTGTGATTGCCGTGAAGCGAACATTGAAATTCTTTGCATGAGAGAGGCACCTCCGTCGTGCGCTCAAGAGAAAACGTCCGGCAGCGTCGTTTGTTTGGCAATGCGCGCAGCCACACCCTGTGTGTTGGCGAGATATGCTGCTGCCCGTGCGCAAAGTCAACCAAAGTCAACCATGGCACGCAACTTCCGAATCAACGCACTCCCCTCGCTGCTGGCGGTGACCTTCCACCCCGCGCGCAGTCTCAGAGAACCTCGAATTCCCATTCCTTCATCGCCAGCGTATCATCACGTCCATGCTAACGATCAACGAAAAATTCGCGAAACTCGGCACAGAGCATGCGCCTGGACAGGAAGTTCGACAGGGCGACGCAACTCAGGACGCAGAGTTGCGCGGCGACGCCCTTCCTGGAACGCCAGTCGATTTTTCTCATGGCGACGTGAATGAAAACGCGTTCGCTCCCACCCCAGGCGCGCTGGATGAGTTCGTCGCGGGTGTGCATCGCGGCGGCCCACAGGCTTACACCGAGTATCGCGGTGGCGCGGAGTTGCGTGAACGCGTGGCCGAGCGACTGACGGCGTTTACCGGCCAATCGATATCGGGTGCTGACGAACTCATCATCACACCGGGTACGCAGGGCGCGTTGTTTCTCGCACTTGGGGCGACAGTGAATGCGGGTGATCGTGTTGCCATCGTACGTCCCGACTATTTCGCCAATCGCAAGTTGGTGGAATTTCTGGGCGGAGTCGTGGTGCCTGTGCGCATGGATTATTTCTCGCGCACCGAAGGCGCCGGTCTCGATCTTGAACAGTTGGAAGGGGCGTTCAAGTCGGGGGTGAAAACATTTCTTTTTTCAAATCCCAACAATCCGACTGGTGTGGTTTACTCACCAGCAGAAATTGCGCGCATTGCCGAGTTGGCAATGAAGTACGGCGTGACGGTGATTGTCGATCAATTGTACTCACGCTTGTTGTATTCAGGAAGCACGTTCACGCATTTGCGTGCGTCGGCGATTGACGCGTCGCAAGTAGTCACGATCATGGGACCATCCAAGACGGAATCGTTGAGCGGATATCGACTGGGCGTGGCGTTTGGTGCGTCGCACGTTATCGACCGCATGGAGAAACTGCAGGCCATCGTGTCCCTTCGTGCGCCTGGCTATTCGCAGGCGGTACTGCGCACCTGGTTCGTCGAACCAAGTGGATGGTTGCAGGAACGCATTGTCAAACACGAAGCGCTGCGTGATGACTTGCTCAAGGTGTTCGCAAAGGTTCCCGGTTTGACCGCGCGTACACCGCAAGCGGGCAGTTATCTTTTTCCAAGGCTGCCGAAGCTCGATATTCCGTCGCATGCGTTTGTGCGTGCATTGCGAGTGCAGGGTAGTGTAACGGTTACACCGGGCACTGAGTTCAGCCCTGACACAAGCGATAGCATTCGTCTCAATTTCTCGCAGAACCATCAGGCAGCGGTGCAAGCTGCCACACGTATTGCGCAGTTGGTTGATCGCTATAAGGCGTGAGCATTTGCAAACGCCTCGTGATCGCGACAATGTACGGCACGGCGACAAGCCCTTTGCCTTTCAGGCGCGCATGACGCTTGACAATCTCGAAGCGTGCGCGAATGCTGCAGGGTTGTCGCTCAAAGATGCAGTACGCGTTGGTGTATTCCTGAAAAATCCGTCAGACGCAAAGGAGTTTGACGCCATCTACAAGGAGTACGTGAGCGACCCGTGGCCGGCGAGAACATTGACGCAATCGAATCTTGTGGGCTTTGACATTGAAGTCGACGCCGTATTGTTGGCGAAACGCGATTAAAGGTGCCAAGTGAAAAAACCGGCGACAGTCCGACTCTACGGATTCAAAAGCTGCGACATGGTTCGCAACGCAATGAAGTGGCTCGATGCGAACGAAGTTGCATACGATTTTTTCGACTATCGCCGCGATAAGCTCGATCCCAAAATTGTCGACGACTGGTTCGCGCGCGCTGGTTGGGAGAAAGTGTTCAATCGCAACTCGACGACATTCAAGGAACTTCCAGAACCTGATAAGATCGATATCGATGCGAAGCGCGCCCGGCAGATGATCCTCGCCGAAACGAACTTGATCAAGCGCCCGGTTCTCGATATCGGCAACGAATTACTCTTGGGTTTCAAGGCCGACGCATGGGCGAAGACGCTGAACAAATAGAGTTGAACGTGAAAATCGCGCTTGCAAATCTGCGGTATCCGTCTAGTCCCGACGAATCGGTCACGCTTGCGCAGTCGGCGATCGCCGAGGCGGCACGTGGCGGTGCCTCCGTGCTTTGCTTTCCCGAAGTGTACGTGCCCGGATATCGGAAGCCAGGGGAAACTTCTCCACCGTTGGATGTCGCATTCCTCGAGAGGGCGTGGGCAGCAATCGCGCGGTCCGCGCGCGAAGCGAACATCAGCGTCGTTCTCGGCACTGAGCGGATGGTTGAGGGCGAAGCACGCATCACAACGCTCGTGATCAACGCCGATGGCACAACGGCTGGATTTCAGGATAAGGTGCAGCTTGACCCTACCGAAGAAGATTTTTACGCTGCGGGCGCCGGTCGTCGGATATTCGAGTCCGGAACACTTCGGTTTGGCATCTCGATTTGTCACGAGGGGTTTCGATATCCGGAAACGGTGCGGTGGTCCGCTCGTAACGGTGCGCATCTCGTTTTTCATCCGCATTTCTCATGGGCGGAAAACGACAGTTTTCGACCGGCAACCTTTGCTGATTCGCAGAATACGTTTCACGAAAAGGCTGTACTCTGTCGCGCAGCAGAAAACACGTGCTTCGTCGCGAGCGTGAACTACGCAACTGACGGATCGCCGACGACGTCGGTGATCGTTCGGCCCGATGGTAGCGTGCTCGCGTGGCAGCCATACGGCGTAGAGGGATTGCTTATGACAGACATACAGATCGGCGAAGCATCCGGATTCCTCGCGTCGCGATTACGGCCGGCATAGCAATTCGCCTTGTGTGAATGGGCGCGGCGCCGCTCATTCCTACCGCGTAACTCGCGATCCGGAGAACTCGATGAACATTCTGTTGTGGGTCCTGCAGGCCCTCGCCGCACTCCTGTACGGAGCGTCTGGCGTCATGAA
>JBDUAX010000632.1:0-2202 GCA_040004455.1 Gemmatimonadaceae bacterium | reverse complement strand
TATTTCTGTCGGGCTTTCTTGAGAAATACGGCGTTGGTGTTCAGGTGAGCCGAGTTGGCAAGTACAAATCGGCCGTTGAGCCGTTTTTGCGTCCGAATATGAGTCCGGAGAATCGCCAGCAAGTGCAGGGATATCTGGGTGATATTTGGGGGGAAGTGAAACGCGGAGTTTCGGCAACACGCAAAATCGACACACTCGCATTTCAGCAGTTGGTCGACAAGGAAGGCATTCTGCAACCGCAAACGGCGCTGCAGGCTGGACTGATTGATCGCGTGGCGTACTTCGATGTGGTGCTTGCCGATCTCAAGGCGTTGGCGAAGAGCGAGGGGGTGCAAAAGGCGCTGCCAACCGCGAAGCAAATGGAGAAGGCCAATACTGAGACGACATCTGTAGCACCGACGAGCGCTGCGCCAGCAACAAAATCGGCAACTGCGCAAGCCGCAACGGACACAGCTAAACGTTCAACGAGCGTTCCGACGTCAGTGGCGTCACTGCTGCCTTCGCTGCCGCAGATCAATCTTGTTGAGTACACGTCAATTGCCGCTGCGCGTGCGCGTGTGGTTGGCGCAAAGCAGGCCGTCGCGATTGTGTATGCAGAGGGTGACATCGTTGACGGCCAGGGTGGACCGGGTTCAATCGGCGGCGACGCCCTCGCAAAAGAATTGCGCCGAATTCGCGGCGACAACGAAATCGCGGCCGTGGTATTGCGAGTGAACAGCCCTGGGGGCAGCGCGATTGCGTCGGAAACGATTCAGCGCGAACTGACGTTGCTCAAACAGGACAAACCGCTTGTGGTGTCGATGGGCACGGTTGCGGCGTCTGGAGGCTATTGGATTACCACCGCGTCATCACGTGTGTTTGCGGAGCCGAACACAATTACCGGTTCAATTGGTGTGTTCAGCATCATTCCGAATTTCAAGGCATTGGCCGCGAAAAACGGAATCACGTTCGACACAGTCAAGACAGGAAAGTACGCCGACTTGTACACGTTGATGCGCCCACGTACGCCCGACGAAATGGCGGTGCTGCAACGCGGCACTGACGCGATCTACAATGCATTCATCGAGCGCGTTTCCAATGCTCGGCACATCTCAACTGATAGCGTTCGCGAAATTGCGCAAGGGCGCGTGTGGTCGGGTGAGGACGCGATGCGAATCGGTTTGGTCGATTCAATTGGCAATCTCGATGCAGCGGTCAAGAGCGCGGCGTCACTCGCGCGATTGGTGGGTGATTACGAAGTTCGTGAACTGCCGCGTGCGAAGGGTGCGGCAGAGGTGTTCTCGGAATTGTTTGATCGAAAGTCGCCGCCGGTGGCGAGCCTGAGCGTGGGATTGCTCGCGGGTCGCGATCCGGTGCGAACCATGGCGCGCGAGCTGTTGCACGAACTCGATTATCTGCTGGCGTTTAATGATCCGCGCAATGTGTATGCGAGGATGCCGTTCATACTGCGCATTCACTAACAGCAACTGCAATTGCATTTTTTGAACGCGGATCCAACAACAGACGCGGATTGCACCGATGCAACGAAATACATCACAACGCAATTTGTAGGTATTCCTTTTTTTCATAACAACAACAAACTCGTGATTCATACAGCTCTCCCTGCGCCTCGTTTTCCATCCTTCGATGTTTTCTCCGCGTCTCCGCGTCTCTGCGTGAAACATTGTCGTAGTCATTGGACGCAGATAACCGGGAAGAGCGCGCTCATGTTCGCGTTACTCCCGCTGTTTCTCTGCACATCACCACTGCACGCGCTCCAGGACTCATCCGCTAAACCAGCAAAAAAATCCGCGCAGAAATCGCAGACGAAGTCCTCGGCGCCCTCCAGGAAATCACCACTCAAACCCAACCCGACCACCGTCGAAGAAGGCGCCACCTCGGCCGGCGCAAAGGCATTGGTCGGCAAGCCGACTCCCGTGTGGCCGGTGAAAACCGCGGCACCTCTTCCGGGAAGCATTCTGCCGGGCAAGCGTATCGTCGCGTACTACGGCAATCCTCTCGCGAAAAAAATGGGAGTGCTCGGAGAGTATCCGAAAGAAGAGATGTTCGCGAAACTCGATCACGAAGTTGCTGCTTGGACGAAAGCGGATCCGACTACACCTGTGCAGCCAGCGCTTCACCTCATCGCCGTTGTTGCGCAAGGTGACTCGGGAAAGGACGGCATGTATCGCTTGCGTCACAGCAAAAACCTGATCGAGAAGA
>JBDUAX010000223.1:0-7321 GCA_040004455.1 Gemmatimonadaceae bacterium | reverse complement strand
TCCGGACGCTATTTCACCGCGGAAGACAAAGCAAATTCACCTGGCGTTACAGTAGTCGGCGAATCCTTCGCGAAACGGCATTTTGGAAACGCCTCCCCACTCGGCCAACGAGTTCAAGTCGGCGGCGAAAAAGCAAAATGGCGCGAGATCGTCGGTGTCGTTGGCGATGTGAAACAAACCTCGCTCTCATCTGATGAAGTGAACGGAATCTATTTTCCCGAAGCACAATGGAATTTCGTCGATAATGCCATGACGATGGTTGTGCGAACGCGTGGCGATGCACTGCAGCACATTTCACACTTGCGCACAGCAATCTGGTCGGTCGACAAAGATCAGCCGTTCATTCGCATTGCGACTTCCGAAAAATTGATGGAAGACACAGCATCCGAGCGGCGCTTTGCATTGGTGCTGTTCGAATCCTTCGCAATTCTCGCACTCGTGCTGGCGGCCGCGGGTATCTACGGCGTGCTCAGCGGAACCGTGAGCGAACGTATTCGCGAACTCGGAGTTCGTGCGGCACTCGGCGCAACCTCAAAAGATCAAGTGGCGATGGTATTGCGTCAGGGGCTCGCACTGACCGGTGTCGGCGTTGTCATTGGAGTCGCGGCTGCGCTGGTTTCGAGTCGCGTGTTTTCGGGCATGCTCTACAACATCTCGCCGGTCGATCCGATCACCTACCTGGGGGTCAGCGCCGCCCTGGTTGCGGTCGCGCTGCTCGCGTGCTGGATTCCGGCTCGCCGAGCGTCACAAGCGAGCCCGATGGAGGCTCTGAGGGCCGATTAAAGCTGGCCCAAGAGCATTTGTGAGGGTTTGTGGCACCTTTCTGAGAGGTTTCTGAGACTATTGGCGAACGGGCGCTTGAGGCGGGCCCCGCTCGTCGGTGATCTTTCGGCGTGACAAATTTTCTGCCACCAGATTTCACGTTACCTACGCTCGCAAACGCGCCTCAGGCGAGGTTCATGCCCGCGCCGGCGAATGGCGTGCTGCCCAATGGGTTTTTTTCGACGACGAATTTGCCGACGTATGTGCGAATTGGCGACGAATGGAAATTGCCGCACGAACCACGCATGGATTCCGCAATTGTTCTGCTGGCCGACGGAACGATCTTCGCGCGTGAAGGTCGTCGCGTGCACAAAGGCGACCTCGTTGCGATTGGATTAGCTGAAGACGGATCCGAAGGAATCTTCGTTCATTCAAAAGCGTTCGTGCACGAAGAAGAAACTGGCGAATTCAAATTCATGGCGAGCTCGGTGTCGCGTGAAAAGCCAATCGACTACGCGTTGATGGCACGCCGCCTGGTCGAAGAGAAAGTCTCAGGCGGCTACATCATCTGGGTGACTGGCCCGGCTCTGGTCCATTCGCGCGCGCGCGCCGACATGGTGTGGTTTGTTCAGCACGGTTTTGTGCAAGCGTTGCTCGCCGGAAACGCCGTGGCTGTGCACGATATCGAAGCCGCAATGTTCGGCACCACGTTGGGGATGACGGGCACCGGTGAAGCGAGCACTGGTGGTCATGGATTGCACATGCGCGCCATCAACGCGGTGCGCGGCGCCGGTTCAATAGGCAAAGCCGTTGAACAGGAGCTGATTACCAGCGGCATAATGCACGCGTGCGTTCGCCATCGTGTGCCGTTTGTGCTCTGTGGTTCTATTCGCGATGACGGGCCGCTTCCGGAAGTGATTACAGACGTCCTGGTGGCGCAGGACACCATGCGGAGTCACGCCAAGCGCGCGACGATGGCGGTGATGATAGCAACAGCGCTGCATGCAATTGCTACCGGCAACATGCTCCCCGCTTTTGTGACAGAAGCGAACGGCAACCTGCGCGAACTCACTACCATTTGCGTAGACAGTGCGGAATTCGTCGTGAACAAGCTGAAGGACCGCGGTACCCACCAGGCCTTCGGTGTCGTCACAAATGCACAGGACTTTCTGCATATATTACGCCTGTTCGTGGAACGCGAGCTTGATGCGCGCGGAATCGAACATCAGCTGGCCGAAGCGGCTGTCGCTGCCTTTCCCGCAATAGAGAAACTGTGATGAACGCGCTGGAAACGACTGATTTTGATGATTCATTCGAGCCGACAAACGTCGGTGCTGCGTTTGCAGGTGATGAGGGCGCGCCTGATTTTGAAGATGACGAGGAAGCCGCTGAAGAAATTGAGAACGTAGTGCCAGTTCGCGTGAGCGATGAACGCGCGAATGTCCCCGTGAGCGAAGTCGCTGAGCGCTTTTTAAAAGCCATTCTTGCGAAGGTGCCGCTTGATCGAATTGAGGAGTTGCACATGTTTTCCCCGTTGCGTCAGGGTACGATCGAAACTGGCATTGCGGTTGTTGCGGCGCGGGTAATTCTGCTGCCAGTCACGGTGGCTCAGCCACTTCATATAGATGTTGTTGTCGCAGGAACCAGTGACGCAGATCCGATCGAGTTGGCAACCGAATTAATCGACCCGATTGTTGTCGACAGCACGAATGAAGATGAGATGATTGCTGTCGAAATCGCCGTCGAAGAAGCGCATACCGACATAGTGGTCGAAAATTTCAGAAGCGAAACCGGCGATGTGGACTCTGACGGCAATTTTGTGCTGGCCAGTGATGAAGTGGAGTTGGCGCAACTCGACGGTGATGAAGACTCTCCCTACGCCGACGCGAACGTCGTTGCATTGGATGAACTCATTGATCAGATGATTGTCGAAGAGTTCATTGACGAAGAATCCACGCCGAGTGAGCCCGTCAACGAAATGGCACCCGAACCGCCACGCATTCGCCACACCGTCTATACCGCACGCTACCGCCTCGTCATCAAGGGTCCGGAGCGCGGACGCTGGGAAACGGACGTTGTTGACGAAGCCGACGCGCCGTTGCTCACGGTCGAAACGGTAGTGCGCGGAGTACAACGTCGCGCTGGGGAAGACACCGCCACGGTACGCTACACCGCTGCGCAAATTGCGCGCGCGCTGCATATCGACGCTCCCAGCATTCAGTGACGGGAGACAATCACGATCTGATTGATGGTCGGGATGCGTTTCGCGACTATCTGCGCGAACACAATCTTCCGGTCACAGCGCAACGACTCGCAATTGCCGACGTTGTCATGGGATCGGGGCGACATGTTTCGGCCGAAGACGTGCAGCAGGAATTGTCGAAGCTGGGTGCTGCCGCGGGCACTGCAACGGTGTATCGCACTCTTGAAGTGCTTGTACGCAGTGGCCTTGTCGTTGAGCGCGACTTTGGCGAAGGGTTCAAACGCTTCGAGGCCGCACGTGACGTGCCGCATCACGAACATCTATTGTGCACAACTTGCGGCAAGGTCACTGAATTTCGCGATGAACGCCTGGAGCGGATGACTACGGTACTCGCCGAAACGCATGGCTTCACGCGCAATCGTCATCGCCTCGTGATCTACGGGCAGTGCAACGATTGTCGCAGCGCCAAACGCACGCGCTGATTTCTCCGACATGCAGACTGCGTCACTAACCTGGTTCGTCGCGTTCAGCGCGGGCCTGCTGAGTTTCCTGAGCCCGTGCGTGTTGCCGTTGGTGCCGAGCTATATCGGCTTTATCACTGGCATGGGGCTCGAAGACATCACGCGTGCGCGACGCACTACGCTCATTCACGCGCTGCTGTTCGTTATTGGCTTCTCCGCCATTTTCATATTGCTTGGCGCAGGCGCAACACTTATTGGCCAGCTGTTGTTGTCATACAAATCGCTCATCGCGCGCATTGGCGGCGTGATGCTCATTGTGCTCGGCCTTTGGATGTTCGGTATTTTTCAATGGGGCGTTCTCGCGCAGGAACGGCGCGTTCACCTCAGCGACAAACCCATCGGCTACCTCGGCACCATTCTCGTGGGCGTTGCGTTCGGCGCTGGTTGGACGCCGTGCCTGGGCCCAATTCTCGCCGGCATCCTGATGGTGGCCGGAAGTGAAGCAAATGTTGGTCGCGGTATTTCACTGCTCGCTGCGTATTCAGCCGGATTGGCCGTGCCATTCCTGATTAGCGCACTCGCAATCGAGCGATTCTTCGTTTTCTTTCAGCGCTTTCGTTCGCGATTGGGATTGGTCAATAAAATTGCGGGCCTATTGTTGATCGTCGTTGGAATCATGCTGCTTACTGGGTGGTTCGAAACACTCGCCGGATGGCTGCAGAATATGACCCCGCAATTCCTGCGCGAACGATTGTAAGGCGGTTGTAATGAGAATTACGCGGCGCTTTCCTCGCCGTGCTCAATTGCTTCCAACAGTTGCTGGCGTTTGAGCAGGGTGGCGTAACGACCATTTCGAGAAACAAGGTCGGCGTGCAGTCCTTGTTCGACCACTGCGCCATCGTCCATTACCAGAATCCAATCGGCGTCACGCACAGCGCTGATGCGGTGCGACGCGATGACGGCCGTCCGACCACTCAGCGCATGTTGCAAACCGTGAAGAATCGCGGCCTCCGTTTGTGTATCAACTGCCGAGAGCGAGTCGTCGAGCAGCACAATTCGTGGACGACGTGCGAGCGCACGGGCCAGCGCAGCGCGTTGCTTCTGCCCACCCGAGAGATTTATCCCGCGCTCGCCAAGTCGCGTGCCGAAGCCGTTCGGGAACGACGTCACCGTTTCTGCAAGCTGTGCGATTTGTGCGGCGTCTGCTACTTCGGGCGTCACCTCGATTTCACCAGGCACCGGAAGCTCGGAGGTGTGCATGAGCGGCGCAATATCGCTGTCCAGTCCGTAGGAAACGTTGGCGCCAATCGTTTCGCTGAAGAGCAACGACTCCTGTGGCACATAGCCAATTTCGCCGCGCAACGACTTCAACGAATACTCGCGCAACGATTTTCCGTCGAGCAGCACTTCGCCGCGCTGCGGATCGAAGAAGCGTGGAATCAAATCCATCAGCGCGCTCTTTCCCGAGCCCGTTGCACCCACAATGGCCAGCGTTCCACCCGCTGGCACTGAAAAGGAAACGTCGCGCAACACCCATCGTGGTTCGTTTGACGTTGCTGATTCTTTGTACTGCGCATTAATCGCAGCGCCGTCTTCAGTTGTTGCCAATGGCGCCGGATAGTGGAACCACACGTTCCTGAACTCAATTGCATGACCGCGACCGTCGTGCTGTGCGAGTTGCGGTCCAGTGTCTTGCACATCGGCAGGAACAGCATCGAGCAATTCCAATACGCGCGACATCGACGCCGCACCGCGCTGAAACAGGTTCATCGTCCAACCGATTGCGATGAGCGGCCATGTGAGCAGCGCGAGATAAATTCCGAATGCGACATACGCGCCAATCGTAATCGAACCGTTGATCAACAGTCGCCCGCCCACCGCCAACGTGATTGCCGAGCCGAGTCCCGCGAGCAGCGAAAAACTTGGACTCATTATGCCGTTCAGTTTTGCGAGTCCCATGTTTGCATGCAAATACGCTTCGCCCATTTCGTCGAATCGGCGTGTTTCGCTGCCTTCCTGTCGGTACGCCCGCACTACGCGAACACCGGACAAATTCTCCTGCGCTCGCGTACTCATTTGACTGAATTGCGATTGCACACCTTCAAACTGCAGATGAATTCGACCGCCGAGTTTGATGGTGATGACGGGAAGTGCGGCAATTGGCAGCAGCGCAAACAACGTGAGATATGGATTGATGCGCACCATCATTACCAGTGCGATCAAGCCGCCGGCAACTGTACTCACGAAGTACATCACTGCCGGTCCCGCAGCCATTCGCACCGCACTCAAGTCGTTCGTAAGGCGCGCCATCAAATCGCCGGTACGCGAGCGTCCGTACCAGGCAGCGTCAAGTGTCAGCAAGCGCGACAGCATGTTGTGTCGAATGTCCGTTTCAATTCGTCTACTAACGCCGTTCATGATGGAGCGCATGAAGAAGCGCAGCACTCCACTCACCAAAGCAGTGACGAGCATCACTGCCGCAATAGACGGAAGGTGCTCTCGCCTGCCATTCGGGCCCATAGCGTCTATTGCACGTTGCAAGAGTGCCGGAATGGCACTCGCCAAAGCTGTCGAGACTATTACAACTGACAGCCCAACCGCAACTTGTTGGCGGTAGGGGTGGTAGTAGGGAAGAAGTCTTTTGAGCGCTGGCAGCGCGGGCTTCGATGTTCGTAGTTGCTTCACGATCGCTTACGTACGTCTTACGTTTGCGTCACATCATCAGGGAGTTCTGAATGCGGGAATATATCCGACCCTCACGGGCGATGCTCAATCGACCTATGCTCAATAGAGCTATGTTTGTTATGCTTGGCGCGGGGGCGCTACTGGTTTCCGCGTGCGGTGAAAAGAAATCATCCGACGCCGCACTGTCGGCCGACAGCACGCTGGGTCGCGACCTCGCACTGGCTTCGCGTGATACAACTGTGAAGCCTAAGCTTGAGGACACAGCGATGACTCCACCGCCCAAGCCGGTTGAAGAACCGAAGCCGGCCGTGGTTGTGCCAACTCCGAAACCCAAACCAAAACCAGTTCCTCAAAAAACCGCCGCGGTAACGCCGCCGCCGGTTGAAACACCGCCAGTGACGGCACCGCCAGTTGCCGCGCCGAAACCTGCAGAGCCGTTGGTTGGCACGGTGGCTGCGGGAACAACATTGACGTTCACGTCAAACTCAAAAGTTTGCACGAACACAAATACAGTTGGCGACAAGTTCACCGCAAACTTGGCGGAAAGCGTTCCAGCATCGAACGGGGTTCAGATTCCGGCGGGCGCAATTGGCACGTTCGAGGTTACCGAACTCAAAACCGCAAAAAATTCGAACGACAAGACGTATTTGAACGTCCGTTTGGTATCACTTCAGTACAGCGGTAAAACGTATCCAGTTGAATCGACTGTGCAGGTTGCCGCTACTGAGCGCATTCGCGGCGCGAGCAAAAGCACTGACGCGAAGAAAGTCGCTGGTGGTGCAGCAATTGGTGCAATCATCGGTCAGATCATCGGCAAAGACACCAAGGGGACCATCATTGGAGGTGCAGCTGGTGCGGCGGCGGGCACGGCGGCCGCTGTTGCAACGGCCGATTACATCACCTGCTTGAACGGCGGCGGTTCAGTAGTTGTGAAACTTGATGCACCGGCAACGGTGCGTATGGCGGCAGTGAACTAGTTCATTTGCAGAAGTAAAAACGGGGCGGTGCTCAATTGAGCGCCGCCCCATTTTGTTTGCGTGTCGTGATTATTCAATAACCGAACGCCCCACCACTGCGCCGCGGTTCCGGAACTCCCTCCCAGCCGCCTTTCACCCGCATAATCGCGTTCACGTTCACAAGTACCGCTGTGCTCTTCATGCCGTGCCCCATTTTGTGCAGTGAATCCAACACTGCGGCGGTGAGACCGCCG
>JBDUAX010000014.1:0-24263 GCA_040004455.1 Gemmatimonadaceae bacterium | reverse complement strand
ACGACATTTGGCCAAACTGCCAAGCAGCCGGCCAAATGTCGGCTGTTTTTTCGGCCCATTGGCTTACCGTTCCGCGTTCCGCCATTAGGCCAGCACCGTCCCATCTGCCAGCACAGCCCCATCAAGCCGAAAAAGTCAGTAGCCGAAATGCCTACTCAACTCGCACTGTACCGCTTCCGCAAATCCACCTTCTCAACCACCGGTGCTCCCGACGGGTTCGCGTACACTTGATCGCGTAGCCATTGCACCTCCGCATCGGCATCCTGGGCCAACAGTTCTTTGCACCACGTCTTTGGTGGATTACCTGCTTCCCCACTCCAACTGTATCCACGTTGACGAAGTTTGTCCTTCGTTTCGAACGGACTGCGCACCGCAGAAATTCGCACGCGTTGTGCGCGACAATTCGTCAGTAGCGTTGCCAGCGGCGTTTTTCCATCAGCAAACGAAGTCGCCAGCACATGTAACGTCGCTCGGCAATCATCCAATGCGCGATGATGCGTGTCGAGGAATGTTCGTGTGTGCATGTACAGCAGATAGTCCAGTTTCTGTGAACCAATGCCCATTGCATTCCACGGTACGTCGGCCATTGAACAACCCCAGTGGCGATCGGCCAGGAACGGAAATTTGCGATCGATAAACGGACGGTCGAACGATGCATTGTGCGCGATGATCAAACCGACATCGGTTGCGAGCTCGCGCAATCGCACTTCATTGACGTGCTGACCCGCAACATCAGCGTCGCTAATGCCCGTGAGTTTCAACACCGCATCAGGTATTGCGCGCCCCGGATCGTCGAACCACGATTCGCCTGCCAACACTTCCAGCACTTGCCCGTTGTCGGCATTGTAGGTGAAGAGCACGACGCCCAATTCAATGATGGCGTCGTTGACGTGTGACAGCCCCGTTGTTTCCACGTCAACCAACAACGCCCGCTTGATGTTGGTTGCGGGGGTGGTGCCATACGTGACAATCGGATGCAGTTTGCGAACAACGATGTAGTCGGGGTTCGCACTCAGTTGTTGCGCGAGCGTCTCCGCGTTGTCGGCCACGAATTCTGCTACGCGCGCGCGGCGCTTGATGCGGCCATCTTTGGTGCTGCCAATTTCATTCCCAGAAATGCGGCTGGCAGCGGAATCAATACCGAAGCGATGCTCACCCAAATCGGTTCGGGAACGCTCAGGGTATTTCCAATGCATGCGACCAGCAAACCAATGGCGACAATTCTTGACGGTCGGGTGCTTATTCCGCCAGCCATTTTACGCGCAAGAAACGATCCCACAAAGCCGGCCATCGCGTAGGATAAGACCAGATAGATCATGGCGACGAACGGAGCCTGCGCCAGTGCGACACGCAACGCGTCTTTGTCGTTCATGTTAATGCCGTCTGTAAAGTGCCAGATTTGTGCACCGATGGCTTCGAACATGACGATGAGCGCGAACGTGGCGCCTATGCCAATCAGAGTCGCTCTGATGTTGTACATGTGTTGTATACGTGTTGTATATACGAGTGCATTTTTAGGAAGTCTGAGCCGTTGCTGGTTGGCAACTTCAGTCTCGACAAAAGAACGCCTTCACGCGCCCGTCGGCAATGCGGCACTGTGAATTTCTGGCCCAATCCTTATCCAATTCTGACAATCTGCACTCTTTTTTCGGGTAATGTGTTCTGAGGAACTTCACTCACGCCCCATCAGAGATCAAATGCAGCCCAATCGTTTCGCGATGCTTGTGGCGCTCATATTCACGGGCGCCGCTTTACTGCCGCAGAGTGCGCGCGCGCAGAAGACTTCGGAACCGAAAGCGCCCGCTACTGCGGTTGGAAAATGGGCAGTGCAGTTTGAGCGCACGGTCATGACGCATACCGACACAACCTCTGAACACGGGCGCGCAAGATTGGTGTTGGTGCAACAAGGGGATTCAGTGCTGGGAACCTGGCAGCGCCTTGAAGAGGACGGCTCAACGGTTGTTCACCCACTCGATGCAACTGGCGTTCTGCGGCGTGATTCGTTGCGTATTGAGTTGACTACGATCGTCGATCCGGACGCGACATTCTCAAACATCGCGCATGACATTTCCGTGTTTCTCAAGGAAAAAATTCACGGCATTGTGCCAACGACGACGGTATTGGAGCTGGTCGTACGCGGAGACTCCCTCGTTGGTACCGTACGCGCCGTTTCACGCGACGGCGTCGCGATGTCTCCAGCTGGTGCGGTAACAGCGACGCGTTTAAAACAGTAACCTCAACCGTCCGTTCTATTTTGCGTACCGGACAATAGGTATTCCAAGTGCTTTTTCGCGCGTTCAATGCGCGAGTTACTTCGTGATTTGCGTCGTGATCTACTGTCGTGATTTGCGTCGTGATCTACTGTCGTGATTTACTTCACGGTGCTCACTCTGATGGTTACGCGATACGCTGAAAGTGGCAACGGTGTGGTGGTGACAAGCGTCGGATCAACGCGTACCAGTCGAAGCGCCTGACCAAACACGGTCGTGGTGTCTTTGCCTGCTTCCGTTGCCAACGTCACGCGCCGCAAACTTTTGTCGCTGGAAATCAAACTCGTGGTGAGATTGACCGTGGCGCTTCCGGCCCACACGCACAGCACACTCGTGGGACAACGCGAATCACTTTCGACGCTGTCAAAAATGACGCGAAGGTTTGCGCTTGGTATGTCGGCATAGGTATCGGGCGCCAACGTGACTTCGGTTGGCAACGGCGTTTCCGTATTCGTTGCTGGCAACGTCGGATCACCGTTCGCTTTACTCGCGCAAGCCGAAAGCACGCCGAGCGCAGCGCTCGCTGCAACAAACGCTAAAACGATTCCGATTTTTGATTGCGATGAGTATTTCATGAATGCTTTCATACCAGTTAAAACCACGCGCACAACTTGCTGGTCACCGCCCAGCGAAATCAATTGGGCCGACGCACGCTGTCTGACGATGCCGATGGTGACGCAAATCGCACAATCATGTTTTCGAGGGGCGTTTCCATCGTCACGCTGCGCGCCGGTTGCGCGGCGTTGGCAGTCCAGGGCGTTCCGTTCAACATCGACCCCATCGAACTCGCCCGACCAACCAACTCGAAGCTGCGTAATACATACGGTAGGCCTTCGCCGGCCAGAGGTTCCGGCGCACTGTTCAGGTGAAAGTGCAGATGCGGCCCAAGTGTGTTGCCAGAGTTTCCCACGGCAGCGATCGCCTGCCCCTCAGTAACCTTGTCCCCCTTCTTCACGCGCAATGATCCGGGTTTGAGGTGCGCGTACGTGGCGAACCGTCCATTTCCCAGGTCGATGACAATCGAGTTCCCGACGGCCGCTTCCTGCTCAATGACCTTGGGAGCGGCGACAGAGAATGCTGCACTCTCGGGAGCTCCATCGTTGGCCCAGACAACCGTGCCACTCGCTACCGCATTGACCGGCACACCATACCCGTACCAGTTGGTTGCCTTCGTCGAATCGCCGTGAAACAGGCGGCCGTCTGGACCCAGCATTGCCCAATCGACCGCATAGCGTTGCGGAATTCCAGCATGGCCTCTTATCGCAACAAACGACAGGCGATGCCCGGAGCTGTTCGCCGGCCCACGAATGGCCACCCAGTTTGCACCACGAACAGGCGGAGAAAGGATTTGAAGTGGTTGCGACTCAACCAATGAAGGAGCAGAATTGACGGTGTCGCGTTTTTCGTTAAGTGAGCCGAAAATGAGCCGATGCTGTATCTTTGATGGCGTCTGAATTCCCGGTTGGAGGGAAATCCAAAGATATGCCACCACTTGAGAACTTGGTTGAAGTCGGATCTCGGTTGCCGACGGATTTGGTCCCGCACCAACCCTCGCAATGCGCTGACTCAACTTTGGACCGAACGCCGCATCGAGCAGAACTCCTTTATCGTCGAGTGTTTCCAAGCGTTCCAGCACCAGCGGAGTGTCGCCGAAATTGGTGATGTGAAGTTCGTAGACGAACTGATATCGGCCCAGCGCGAAGAGCGCGGTTGGCGTTGCCCCAACAGAAACGTCCACCGGAACTCTACCGACCTGTTGTGCACTACCCAAATCGGCAAGTGCGAGCGCAGCCACGAGGCACACGAGGTATTTTTTCATCTTGACACTGTACTACAGTACTAGTACTGTGTGCAAGTGCTAAGCAAACCAGAAACTCAGTCCGGGGTGCCTGTCTACCTGCAACTGGTGGAGCAGGTCAAACACGCCATCGCCACAGGCGCCATGCGGGCCGGCGATCAACTGCCAGGCGTGCGGAGGGCCGCCGAGGATTTGTTGATCAACCCAAATACCGTGGTGAAGGCGTACCGGGAGTTGGAGCACGAGGGGTTCATTGAAGTACGACATGGCGCCGGTGCCTTCGTTTCACATTCTGCACCCTCACTGCGTCGCACGGAACTCATACGTGATGCCATCGCGATTGTCCGAACGGCCGTCGACGAGTTGCGGGATCGCGGAGTGACTGATGCCGAAATGCGGCGAATGCTGGAAAGCGAATTGATTCGCGCGCGCGCAGTTGGCCAAGAGTTGCGCGACCTCGTTGAACCAGATGCGACCGGCATTGGCTGAGTAACGTGATGCGGAAAGCAATTCAACCAATGTTGCGGTCATCATGAACGCGCACGCTTCGACATATCGGCCGAATGAACTCGACGACGCCGACCGGCCGCAGACAGTTATTGCACTGCGCGATCTGCACAAAAGCCACGGCAAGACTGTCGCTCTTCAAGGTCTCTCACTCACCGTTCCACGCGGCACCATTTACGCACTGCTTGGCCCCAACGGCAGCGGGAAAACCACCACGCTGAAACTGTTGTTGGGAATGTCACGCCCCGACCGGGGTGAAGGTCGCGTGTTTGGTTTGCGAATTGACAACGAAGCAGACAGCGTCTCTATTCGGAGTCGGGTTGGGTTCGTCTCTGAAACGAAAGAGCTGTTTCAGCAACTGGATGTGCGCACCACCATCAACATGGTGCGAAAGTTTTATCCGAAATGGCAGCACGATCTGGAATTGCGATTACTAAGCGAATTCGCATTGACGCCAACACAACGGGTGTCGGCGTTAAGCAAAGGTATGCGCGCCAAGCTGGCGCTATTGGTGGCGTGTTGTCGCGGCGCGGAGTTGCTGATTCTCGACGAACCGACTGACGGACTCGATCCTGCGTCGGCCGATCAATTATTGGAAACGCTGGTTGGTATGGTTGCCGAAACCGGTGTCACGGTCCTGTTGTCGTCCCACCAATTGCATGAAGTTGAGCGCATTGCCGACGGTGTTGCCATCATGCACCACGGTCGCGTGGTGCTGCAGGGAGAATTGGATGAGTTGCGCGGCGAGGTTCGGCGTATCGATGTGCAATTTGACGCGCACGCTGACGCGCAGTCAGATGCAGATCACCGCGTATCAGCTACCGCTGACATTCCGCGCATTCGCGTCTTACCGAATTCAATTCCCGACGGCACGCTGCTGCTACATCATTCACACAATGCGCATGAGGAATCGCTGTTGATTCGCGGAAACGCAGCCGCGGTTGTTGCGACGCTCACTACGCAACTCGCGGCCACTCCACATCATTTCACGATCTCGGCACACCCAGTTCCGTTGCGTGAATTATTCCTGACGCTCACGAACTCGTCATTCTGATGTCCTTTCGCTGATGTGGTACAAATCGTGGCTTGAAGTTCGTTGGCGACTTGTGCTCATGACACTCGTGAACACGTTCATCGTTGCGCTGTTGGTCGACGACGCTGTGCCATTCGCTGCATGGGAACGCCGCCTGATTGGCAACCTGCCATTTCTGTTTGCGATGAACGGCATTGTGCTTGCAGGCAGCGGGCTCGTATCGCAGATATCGCAGCGCCCCGGGCAAGTGATGCACAGTTCCATGATGTTCATTTTGTCGTTACCAATTACGCGACAACGCCTGGTGTTGGTTCGCGAAGCGATTGGTGCGCTGGGGAGTTTGGTATTGGTGTATCTGACGCTTGCAGCCTTTTGGTTGGCGGCACCTGCACTGCGAGATGGAGTATCCGCGCAACAAGCGGCGCTCTACGTCATCAGCATCTCGACGCTGGTACTCGCCGCGTATGCGGTGTCGGCCGTTCTCTCCGCACTGCTCGACCAACTGTGGCAAACGTATGCCGCGATGGGAGTGCTGGCCGTTGTATTCGGTGCGATGCCGTCGGCGCGATTCTGGGCTGCGATATTTACTCATCCGGCGGTCGGTGCAGCCAATGCATTGAATGCGGTGGCAGTTGGTTCGCTGGCATCAACACTTGTCGCGGCAGGTCTGGTCTTCCTGTCTGTTCAGATTGTGCAACGGAAACAGTTCTAAAGCTGTTCTGACACCAGTTCTACGCGGGAACTGTTGGACGGCAAACGGTCGCGGGTTCGCCTGTGCTAACCGATTACCGGTATGTCACCATGAATAATTGTGGCGAGTTTCTCAAGATCGATGTTGCCGCCGCTCACAATGCTCACGATTCTCTTTTCGCTCAAGTTACCGTGTATTGCGGCAGCAACAGCGGCCGCACCCGCGCCTTCGGCGACAACATTCGCGCGGTCCATCAGTAGACGAACTGCGTCCGCCACTTGTGCGACAGTCACAACAATTGTGCCGGCCAGTAGCTCCTGCGCCAGCGGCCACATTTCTTCAGCAACACCACCGCTTCCCATGCCATCAATGAATGACGGTTGGCGAATAACTGGTGTGCGAACGCCCGCGGCCCACGATGCAGTGAGTGGAGCTGCTGTTTCTACTTCAACGGCGTACACCTTCGTGTTTGGACTGAGCGCGCGCGCGGCAGCGGCAATGCCGCACACGAGCCCACCGCCGCCGTAGGGAACGAGAATCGCATCGACATGGTCGATATCATCGAACACCTCGGCCGCAATAGTGCCGTTGCCTGCCATAACATTGACATCTGCAAAGGGATGTACGAACAAACCCGGCATCCCGTCGCGTCCATGGTTCACAATCGTTTGCCACCACTCATCAAACGGCACTTTAATAACTTCACCACCCAATCGTTCAATGGCATCTGTGTTTGTTTTCGGCGCGTGTGCTGGAACGACTACCTGACAACGCACGCCGAACTCCCGCGCGCACCATGCCACACCTTGCGCCATGTTGCCTGCGCTCGCGGTGTAGACACCATTTGCAAGGGCATCTTTACCCGCAATGGCCATCGCATTGGCCGCGCCACGCAACTTGAATGAGCCAATGGGTTGCAAATTTTCAAGTTTGAGAAAAACTTCGCGCGCTCCTGTGTCGGCGTTCAAGCGCACCAACGGCGTTCGCACAACCGTGGGCTTGATTCGAATGCGCGCGGCCTGAATTGCCGCAGCGGTAACGGGAGTGAGCGCACGCGTGGCGGTCATTGCGTGAAGTCGATTGGTAATGTGGGTCGCATTGAGTTGTTCCCGTGTGAGCTTTTCTGGTTGTGGCGCCGGCCGATCACGAACACGATTATCTCGTATCGCCTCGACCCGCCTATATGGCTTGTGAGCCAAATTCGATGTAAGGTCGGTTCATAATGCTGCCCGTTGTTACCATTGTGTAGCAGGAGAAGTGTTGCACCAGCAAGGCAGTGTTGCGGAAATGCCACAATTCTGAGATCAGCGCGCTGGCAGGCTGAAAATAATCGCCCAGCGTATCCTGCAGTGAGAATTGAAACACTCCCTTTAATGGAAGACAGACCGTCAGGACGGCATCATTCATGCAGTCATCGGAATGAAATGACCGAAAGTTCCACAGGCTCTCAACGGAGAATTAGGATGCGCTGGACTAAGACCATTACGATCGCTGCCGCGACCCTCGCACTTGCTGGCAGCGCGAGCGCCCAGGGCATTTACAACTCACCAACCGGCAATACCCTTCCAGGCACCGTCACGCCAATCGGCGGTATTGTTGCCGATCTGGTCGGCCTGAACGGCGTACGGCTCGTTTCGCAGTTATCCGCGAGTTCACTTTATGTCGGTTATTCCAATAACGGCACGCCCGTGAGCTATCAGGGCAATCCGACCACAATTGGTATTCAAACGGGCTTTACCGCAGCCCAGCTTGGTTTGTTGGGTGGTGGACTGTTGCAGGCAGCTTTCCGCATTACCCTGTTTGACGGAGATTCGCGGGCCGGCGATTTCGACTTCAACAATGACGTCTTTCAGGTAAACGGAAACAATATTCAGAATTTCTCCGCCGTCTCGACTACCACGACAAATTCAGTGGGCGGCGCACAGGGCAACGTCGCGTTTGGCTTCGGTGACAACATTCTGAACACCGGCTTTTTCTACACAAACAGCGCCGGTATTCTGTCGAATATTTTCACAAGCCTCGGCACCACGATGCAGTTGAAGTACACGCTGAACGATCTGTCCAACCCCACCGACAATTACTACGACTTCACCCAAGGCGTCGACGGTGGGCTGATTAACATCGGTACGCCGCCGGTTGTCATTCCGCCATCGACCACGACTCCAGAACCATCAAGTGTAGCCCTCGTGGCCGCTGGCCTGCTCGCCCTGGCTGGTGCCGCTCGCCGCCGCACGCGTCGCGCGTAAGCCTTGTGAGGTGCAGGTTTTGATCTGACGGATGCATACACAACAAAGGGCGGGCGACCACATGGACGCCTGCCCTTTGTCTTTTAAATAGTGTTGGAATGGTGTTCGGAAACGGCCCTGGCCGGCGACCTATTCTTGACGAGTGAATCGCCGGAATCTGCTCAGCTTGAAGTGATTGCTCCGCGGTATCGTGACGATTGCTTTCGCCTCGTAAGCGTTTCTAAAACGGCTTCTCAGTAAGAATTCCCTGCCACGCATTGGCGCTTCGCTGCGTTGGCAACCACGCCGTTGGATAACCGGGCGCGGCGCTGTCCCCCATTGCTTTGAATGTTTTCGATTTGAAATCGCCCAGGAAGCCGGACTTTTCGACGAGGGGTTTGAGTGGAGCGCCAGCTTGGGCAATGCGCATCGGCAGCACGTCTTCAAAGAAGACTGTTGCAACATCGCGCGAACGACCAACAACGTGTCCAACTCCGGGTTCCTCAGCCAACGCCCACAGTGCGCCACCGCGACGATTCACTGCAAACAGCCCAACAATTGTGTTTGTGCGGAATTCGAGATCTTTGCCGCCAACGAACAGCATTCCGGGCACAGCGCGTGATGCTTTGGAAAGCAATGCGCTGTAATACACGCCCCCTTTGTTCACAACGAATGCAATCACGCGCTCGGGTTTCCACGCGACGAATTCGTAATTGAATTGTCCGCCGGCAGACATTCCCCACATGAGGAATGGTGCCGTCGCAAGTTCCGGGTGCTTTGATTTTTGCGCGAAGTCGTTGATAGTGCTCAGGAGCGCGTTGCCGCTGCCTTCGGAAACTTTGATGTAGTCCTCAAAGAATCCTTGATCGTGCGGTTTGTCGGTGAATTGACACGCAACCAATGCCATTTTGTGTTTGATGGCGAACGCCTGCCACACGGTGTCCTGCGCTTGCGGACGTCCGTCGCCATTGGAGCCTGGCACAAGCACAACGATGCCCTGAAACGACGGCACATCATTGGGAAACCACAATCGGAAATTCGCTTTGTCGAAGTTGTTGCCGGGTGCGACGGTACCTTCGATGGTCGTACCGTTTTGGACGCCTTGCGCTGACGCACGCGTGGTCGATGACACAAGCGTCAATGCAGCGAGCATTGGAAATGCGGCGCGCGAGAACATTCGGCGGTGCACAAACGGGGGGTGACCGAGAATCGTGTGACCGAATATGGTGTGACCGAACATCGTGCGACCGAACATGGCAGAACCTATAGGCGGGGTGCGACCGTCGCTGCTGCTTCGGCCGACGTTATAACGGTGATCACTTCAAAGTCCACAATATCACTCCACGCCGCTACCCATTCGTCAATCAGAGTTCGATTTTCACATTCCATGACCTGATAGCAGCGCTTCAGATCGTCTGTCACCCAGCTGCTCACGTAGGTCAATCCGGCGGGCGCCAGCCGGCCTTTGTCGCGAAAGCGACGGTAAACGGGAACGGGGTTTCCGTCGCGAAATTTCTCGATAATCATGAAGAGCATAGTGTCGTGATTTTGGATTAAGTGGTCTCACGTTCAAGTTCGACCAAGTCAATCAAAAAGCAACGGCGGCAGCGAGATCGGCAGGAACAGCGAAGATAGCAACAGCGAAACGCGGATCCAACCGCATACGCGGATCAGGCTGTCGTGGGGCCGAGGTAATCAGCGTCTGCGGTTGGATCCGCGTCTTGTTTTTCGCGTCATCTCTTGCTGCGCTTCATGCTGGGACTCGCGCCGGAATGATCCGGGTCTTGTTTTTTGCTCCATCTCTTGCTGCGCTAGATCACTTGTCGCAACGTCAGGCTTACCGAAAACAATTTCCCCTCACGACGCACGGTGATTTGTCGATGCGCGCCGTCGGCCTCCAACAATGCGTGCCGCACTGCTGCCGGCATGGCACTCACTGGTCGATTGTCGATGGAAACAATTTCATCGCCAATTTTGAGCCCAGCGGCCAGCGCAACACTGCCGCCAACGATGTAAATAATTCGCAAACTCTGTCCATTGGAGTCAGTAAGCGATACGATTCCGCTCGCATCAACAGTGTCTGCGACATCAAAATTTCCGACCGGTTCGAGAATTGCGCGCGAACGCGAGTAGTCAAAGGTCAATTTGGTGCGACGAAATACGGGCATGCCAATTGTGCCGTCGGTTTGAGCAGTGCGACCGAAATTTCCCGTCACCTCGTGCGACAGAGCGGCGCTTGGTCGCGTGATGTGGAGAGTGCTGAGTTGAATGGAGGGGAAGCGCATCAGATCCCCCTCGGTGACGCCTCCAACACCGACTCCAAGTATTCCTCTTACAGGAATAGTGTCAGTTGAAAGACTGTGCGCCTCGACGAACGAGCTGGAGAGCTTGATCAGGTAACCCGATGAACCCAGGTCGAGGTTGAGTCGTGCTGGAATGGTTCCGTGTTGTCGCGTGGTAAGCATCGCGGTCATCACTGGAGTGCGCGTACCCAATTTCACGGGAATGACAACACCTTTTCCCGTGTAGTCGAACTCCTTTGGATCGCTCAACACGATTTGCCGAGCCGCAAAATCAATCGTCACGACATAGTGTATGAATAGATCGTAACCAACCGTGCCGACTACATCCTGGCCAATGCGTTGGCGCACTGCGCTCAAGTTGAGCGCGGCGATTGGAACGTTGTAGAGTTCCACTTCGCCAATGCGAACACTCTGCGCGGTGGCGAGTTGAACTCCGGTCGATGTTTTTCCAACCACATCGACATGACTGTTTGACGGTTTGAGCTCGGCTGTAGCGGCGAAAGTCGAATCGAGAACGGAGACTCCCGAACCGGAGTCCAATATCAAGAGCGCGTCGTGACCATTGATGTTCGCTTTGAGAAGCACGGCATCACTGCGCAACTCAAACGGTATCGTCACCGGTGCCTGAATTTTCTGGGCACTCGAACTGCCGCAGGCGAGCGTCAGGAGTAGTAGCGAGCGCGATACGTTCATGATGTGTCGATGGCCGTTGGGACGCGTTGGGACGAACTTATTTAATGTCAGAGGGCTGCTCTAACTCTGTCGCCGGTGCCACGCCGTAATGTCAGAGTCTTGCGAGAATTGCGGGGGAGTTGACGCCAGCACCAGCTTGATACATGTTCCCCTCAACATTTCATGGGAACGCCACCGTGAGCGACCGCGACCTCGCCCTGCTGCAGGGCACACTCGACCTCATTATTCTCAAGGCACTCACGTGGGGCCCGATGCACGGGTACGCCGTCGCGCGCTGGGTGAGTGACACCACCGCGGACGATCTGCGTGTTGAGGAAGGCGCGCTGTACACGGCGCTGCACCGTATGGAGAAACGCGGGAGTCTGAGTGCTGAGTGGGGGCTTTCAGAGAACAATCGGAAGGCAAAGTTCTACAAGCTGACACCGGCCGGCCGGCGCGAATTGCGCTCCGAGTCTGATCGATTCACACGTTATGCAACGGCTGTATTCAAAGTTCTGCAAACCGCGTGAGGGGCCATGACTGATAACCCGAAATTTCGACGCCTGTTTCGTTTTGACAGCGACAAGCAATCGGTCGAGAGCGAAGTGGATGACGAGTTGCAGTTTCACTTCGATCTCGCAGTGCGGGAATTGATGGCAAAAGGCGCGACGGAGAATGACGCGCGTGCCGAAGCCGAACGACGCTTTGGTGACGTTGAACGAACACGAAAAGGATTGAAGGAGATCGACCGCGCGCACGTGGCGCAATCTCGTCGAGCCGAATGGTTAAGCAGCATCGCGCAGGACACGCGCTATGCACTGCGCGGAATGCGGCGCAGGCCGGGCTTCTCAATTGCCGTCGTGCTGATTCTCGCACTTGGCATTGGCGCTAACGCCACGATGTTTGGAATTGTCGATCGGCTGCTGTTGCGCACACCGAATTTTCTTGTGTCTCCGAATCACGTACAACGCGTGTATCTCGCAACAACGCAGAGTGGCAAGGTTTTTTTCGGTTCTAGCGCCAGCTATCGCCGCTTTCACGAACTTACTGATTCCGCAAAGACCATTGATCTTGCGACGGCGCTGTGGCAACCGGAGCTCGCCGTTGGTGTGAGTAATCCGCGCGAAATGCGCGTGACGTACGCTACCGCGAGTTTCTGGAAGTTGTTCAGCATACGGCCGGCGATTGGCCGCTTCTATTCCGCTGATGAGGACGTGCCGACTCATTCGACCAACGTCGCAGTCCTGGGCTACGGCTATTGGCAAACCGCGTACGGTGGCAGCGATGATGCCATTGGACAAATTGTGCGCATTGGCCGCTTTGACTATACGATCATTGGCGTTGCGCCGAAGGATTTCAACGGAATCGGGAATCGCATTTCTGTTGCGTACATCCCCTTGTCGAGCGGCGCCGACAATTCATTCGCGGGGAATGGCCGCAATCATTGGTATGATACGTACGGGTTGAACTGGTTACAGGTCATTGTGCGTCGAAAGCCGCAAGCAACCATCGCGGAAGCGCAAAAGGAACTGGATGGTGCGTTCCTGAAAAGCTACATCGCGCAGCGCGCGCAGAATCCGGGCACCACGCTCGTAACGACGGCCAAACCGCATACGTTGGTCGGTTCAATTCTGGCCGAGCGCGGACCGAACCAGAGGTCCGATGTAAAAATTGCAGTGTGGTTGGTTGGTGTCGCGCTCATTGTGTTAATCGTGGCTTGTGCCAATGTCAGCAATCTCATGTTGGCGCGGGCGCTGCAACGCAAGAAGGAAACCGCGCTTCGGTTGGCGCTTGGAATCAGTCGCGGGCGACTGTTGCGCCAGTTGATTACTGAAAGTGTCATGCTCGCGTTGCTTGGCGGCCTGGCAGGACTCGCGTTGTCGCAGTGGGGTGGCGGAATTCTCAGTGCGACACTGCTGCCCGGCGCATCTGGCGTCAGTTCGTTCACCGACAGTCGCACGATTCTGTTCACATTAATCATTGCGACGATTGCTGGCGTGCTGGCCGGAGTTGTACCGTCGTGGCGCGCGGGGGGAATGAGTCTCGCCAGTGCGCTCAAGACCGGTGCGCGCGAAGGCACGTATCAGCGATCACGATTGCGCTCATCGTTGTTGGTAATACAGGGTGCGCTGTCGGTGGTGTTGCTCGTAGGTGCAGGACTCTTCGTGAAGAGTTTGACCAACGTGCAATCACTGCGACTGGGTTACGACGCCGACAGACTCGCCTGGATTGAAGTGCAAATGCGTGGCGTGGTGCTCGACAGCGTGGCCAAGCGCGCGTTGTTCGAAGAAATCTTGCGAAGTGCGCAAAACGTACCGGTGGCGCGAAGCGCGAGCTTTGCCGCAATGGTTCCGTTCTACTCCGAATGGGAAGAAGGGCTCTTTATTGCCGGCATCGATTCCGTCAGCAACCTCGGCTCATTTCTGCTGCAGTCTGTTTCAAGTGGCTATTTCGAAACCATGGGGACGCGCATTGTGCGCGGACGCGGAATTTCCACTGAGGATAAATTTGGTGCGCCGCGTTCGATGGTTGTAAGTCAGTCCATGGCACGCAAGTTGTGGCCGAAGACTGATCCCATTGGTCAATGCGTAAAAGTTGTAGCGGATACAATGCCGTGTACGTACGTGGTGGGAATTGCGGAAGACATCAAATACACCAGTCTTGCCGATGATCCGGGATTGCAGTACTACGTGGCGCGCGATCAATACGCGAGCGGAAGTTTTCTGTACGGCGGTGTGTTTGTTAACACGAAGGGGCTTGCCACGGCGAACGTTGAAGCAATTCGCGCGGCAGTGCAACGCGTAATGCCTGGAGGATCGTACGTGACGGTAACATCGCTGGCAACGATTCTCGACCCGGTGAGACACTCTTGGCAACTGGGTGCGACTATGTTTGTCGTGTTCGGCGCGTTGGCGCTGATTGTCGCCAGCATTGGTTTGTACAGCGTTATTTCGTACACGGTGGCGCAGCGGACGCAGGAGATGGGGGTACGAGTGGCGCTGGGTGCGCAAACACGGGATGTCATTCGATTGGTGTTGTCGCAATCGGTGAGTGTGTCGTTGTTCGCGATTGCGATCGGGCTGGGCGTGGCGCTGTTCGCGGCGAAGTGGGTAGGGCCGCTGCTGTTCGAGACCTCGGCGAGGGATCCGGTTGTGTACGGTGGTGTGGCCGGGGTGTTAGTAGTCGTGGCCGTTGCCGCGGCGTTGATTCCCGCGGTGAGAGCGGCGCGGGTGGATCCGAGCACGGCCTTGCGGGGGGATTAATGCGCGCCGTTCGGAGATGTCCGGGTTCTGTCTTCTTCCTGTTGTTGGGCGGTCGGTGCTGAGAATTCAGAATTGAGAATTCTCAATTTCAATATTCAATTGCGGGTTCTCGTTACAAATCTGAAGCGATTGTTTCCAGCGCTTCCCAACGTTCAGTCATCGTCGTGAGCTCTTTTTCGATTGCTGTCAGGCGCGCAGTCGCTTCAAGCAACGCGTTTGGGTCGCGCGTGAATGCGGGGTCGCTGAGTGATGAATAGAGCTTGCTGCGTTCGGTTTCGTGTGCGTCGATTTTGTCGGGGAGAGCGGAAAGTTCTTTTTGTTCGTTGAATGTGAGCTTCTTTTTCTTCTCGGTGCGTGAGGGCGTTGCAGCTGGCTTGGTTGCGATGGTTGACGGAGGGCGTTGTGTTCCCGAACTCGTGATCGCAACGGACTCACGTTGCCGCACCCAGTCGGTGTAGCCACCCGCGTATTCGTTCACGCGCGCGTTGCCTTCAAACACCAGCGTGCTTGTGACCACATTGTCCAGAAACGCGCGATCGTGACTGACAACGAGCAACGTTCCCTGGAACTCGGTCAACATGTCTTCGAGCAAATCCAAGGTCTCGATATCGAGATCGTTGGTTGGCTCATCAAGCACCAGCACGTTAAACGAGCAGGTAAACAATCGCGCCAGTAACAACCGGTTGCGTTCACCACCCGATAACGCACGAACTGGAGTTCGCGCACGATCGGACGGAAACAGAAAGTTGCTGAGATACCCGTTCACGTGCATGCGATTACCGCCGACCGTGACAAAATCGGCGCCGTCGGCAATGCTCTCAAACACACTGAGATCGCCGACCAGTTGTTCGCGCAATTGATCGAAGTACGCCACTTCGAGATTTGTGCCGAGGCGAATGGTGCCGCTATCGGGTTGCAATTCCCCCAATAACAATCGCAACAACGTAGTTTTGCCGGAACCGTTTGGGCCGATAAGCCCAACGCGATCACCGCGCGTAATTGTCGTGGTCAGATCGCGCACAATGAATCGGTCGCCTCGCGAGAAGTTTACGTCGCGCGCTTCAACAACAAGTTTACCAGAGCGCTCGGCCTCCGTCGTTTGCAGCTTGACGGTTCCCGTGCGCTCACGCCGCGCACTGCGTTCCACTCGCAACGCCTCGAGCGCGCGAACCCGTCCTTCATTGCGCGTGCGACGCGCCTGAATTCCTGTGCGAATCCAGACTTCTTCCTTCGCCAGTTTCTTGTCGAACTCCGACCATTCTTTTCCCTCGGACGAAAGCATTCCTTCTTTTCGCTCGAGATAGGTGTCGTAGTCGGTACCCCAATCCACCAACTTGCCGCGATCGAGTTCAACAATGCGCGTCGCAACTTTGCGCAGAAAGGCGCGATCATGCGTGACAAACAACATCGTGATGCCGCGATCAATCAGAAATTGCTCCATCCATTCAACTGCCGAAACGTCGAGATGGTTGGTTGGCTCATCGAGCAACAGCACATCAGGCTGCAGGACGAGCGCGCGCGCCAACAGCGTTTGTCGTTTGCGACCGACTGAGGCTTGCTCGAACAACATTTCCGCGTCGAGGCCAAGATGCTCAAGGACTGTGTCGACACGCGTTTGTATTTGCCACGCGTCGGCCGCATCAAGTGCGTGATGCAAACGATCCATTTCGCGAAGTGCGCTGTCGTGTTCTGTACCCGGACCACTGTCACTGACACGATGACTGGCTGCGTGATATCGCGACAGCAACAATCCCGTATCACCCAAACCCGCCGCAACCACATCAAACGCGGTGCCGGTGATGTCGTCTGGCACCTCCTGCTCGAGGCGCGTTACGGTTACGCCGGTTTGCCGTGTGAGAATGCCGGTGTCCGGCTTGATTGACCCGTCGAGCAGCTTCATGAGCGTGCTTTTGCCCGCGCCGTTGCGGCCGAGCAGGCACACGCGTTCCCCGCGTTCAATGCTGAAGTTCGCATCCGCGAGCACCGCTGGTCCGCCAAACGCAATATTGATGTCCTGAATGCCCAGCAGCGCCATGCGGTCGTCGCTTCCCGTGTTCTATCTGACTAAATGAAATCTGAAGTCCGTCAATGTTAATAGCGTGAACACGCAGGTCGCCAAACTGATTCTGCAAACGCCAACTCACGCCGAGCCGCGCAGGCGCGGATAACTGCGGGAAGAACGACGATCGATTGAAACACGGGCACTTCCTGAAGTTGTTCAAGACGTGTGCTTGCGTGTGCCGGTTCGGACGATGGCAGAAGCATTTGCGCGAGTGCCGGTTCGCTAGCAATTTGAGGTGTGATTAAGCGAATCGGTGTTGCCCTGGCGTTCTTTGCGTTGCTGCCGATCGTCGGCCAGCAGGGAAGTCGTACCAATGGGCCTGGCGCGCGCGTGCTTCTCGACGCGCACAATTCGTATCCAGAGAGTGGGAAATGGGCCGACCGAATTGATCGCGCCATCAAGACTGGAACGCCGCTCGCCATAGAACAGGATTTGTACTGGCGACATGAATCTTCGGGTGAGTACCGCGCAATTGTCGCGCACGATTCCGACCAGCTGGTGGGCGCACCTACGTTTCAAAAGTATTTTTTCGAGCGCATTCAGCCTTTGATGGAGCGCGCCCTGCGCGAGAATAGGCGCGAATCGTGGCCATTGGTTGTGCTGAATCTGGATCTCAAAACCAACCAGCGCGAACTGCATCGAGCGATTTTGTCATTGCTTGAACAGCACGACGTGTGGTTGACAACAACAACGCGCACCGCGTCGCCGGAAATTCCATCCGCTTTGAATGTTGGCCCGTTGCTCGTACTGGGCGGTCAGGATTCATCGCAGCGAGTTGATTTTCATGACGCGATTCCTGTTGGCCAGAAGTTACGGGTGTTTGGTGCAAACCCGGTACCGCGTGCACCAGGTGCAACTGGCGCCGAGCGAACGCGAAATCTTTCACATATGACTGTTGAACAGCTTATTCCAGCGCGCATTTCGAATTATGGACGCTGGGTGAACTTTCCGTGGGCTGTTGTGGAAGAGGGAGGGCAGGAGGCAGCCGGAGAATTCACTGCTGTCGATTCGACGAGACTGCAATCACTTGTCGAGCGGGCGCACAGTCAGGGGCTGTGGATTCGTTTCTATACACTCGACGGATTTTCGTCGAAGCAAGACAAAGGCTATACAAAGTCATACAACTTCGGCACGCTGGAAGCCGCAGTCGTGCGCTGGCGCGCCGTCATTCGTGCCGGGGTGGATTTCGTCGCAACCGATCAGTACGCCGAGTTTGCAGAAGAGTTGCGGAAGCGGCACTAGGGTGCGTTCGATCCCACAACGCAAATGACCGACGGCGAAGTGCTTGCGGTGCACGGTACGCCATCGTGACTCAGCACAACAAACAGTGGCCGGTTGTGTTCTTTGTGTTGGCGTACAATTGGACGGTTGTGGTCGATCGCACCGTGGCGATGGGTCGAGCAAATTCGGCAAACGCATTTTTCCAAAGGCACATAAGCGATGCCACCTACGCTGTCTCAACTACTGCAACGGAAGCAACTGGTGCGCGCAATGGCAGCGCACAGTCCGCTCTCTGCAATTCTCGCCCAGGAAGCTGGCTTCAATGCGATCTGGGCGTCGGGTTTCGAACTATCCGCCCTGTACGGCGTGGCGGATGCCAGTCTTCTCTCAATGACCGATCACCTCGCCATGGTTCGAGCGATGGTCGCGCGCTGCTCGCTTCCATTAATCGCAGATATCGACACTGGATTTGGGAACGCCATCAACGTCATTCATGCTGTCAGGGCGTACGAACAAGCGGGCGCTGCTGCTGTCGTCATTGAAGACAAGGTATTTCCGAAAATGACGAGCCTGCGTGATGACGCGCATCAGCCGCTCCTTCGCATTGAAGAATTCGCAGGGAAGATTGAAGCCGCCATCGACTCTCGCAAGAGCGCGGATTTTCTGATTGTTGCGCGCACCGAGGCGCTTATTGCGGGGCTCGGAGAAGCGGAAGCACTGCTTCGCGCAAAGGCCTATGAGGACGCTGGTGCTGATATCATTCTCGTCCACTCCAAGGAGAAAACTCCCACGCAGATAGAATCGTTTGTGGCGCAGTGGCGTGGTTCGCGACCGTTAGCCGTGATTCCCACGGCGTATCCGCAACTAAGCGAACGTCGAATCATGCAAATGGAGAAAGTTGCGGTCGTTATCTATGGCAACCACGGAATTCGCGCGTCGGTAACAGCAATGCGCGAGGTGTTCTCGGCGATCGCTCAGGCAGGCAGCGCTGAAGGCGTCGAACAGTCGATTGCAACCGTGGGCGAAATTTTTTCGCTGCAGGAAATGGAACGCATGGCCGAACATGAGCAGCGGTTTCTGCGTTAGTTCGCGACGGCCGTCAGCAGACCTACTGGCGACTATCGACGGCCAACCGCGCGCCAAATGCAACGAACAGCGTGCCCATGGCGCGATCGAGAAATTTCACCACTGATGGTCGACGAAGTGTATGCGCCAGACGCTCGGTCGCAATAATGAGCACACCAAACCAAAGTATGGCCTCAGCGGAATGAATCGAAGCGAACAGCAGCATAAGTGCACGTGGACTATTCACATGCGATGGTACGAACTGCGGAAGAAACGACACATAAAATAATCCGACCTTCGGATTCAACACGTTCGTCAGCATTCCGCGGATGAACCATGCGAATCCAGACAATTGAACCAGCGGCAATTGTGGCGCGCCCGTTGGAGTTTCAGCGAACGACGTTCGTGGATGAAGCAACATGCGAACGCCGAGGTACAAAAGATATAGTGCTCCCGCCCAACGCAGCACGTTGTAGGCCAATGCCGATGCGCGAAACAATTGCGACAGCCCAAATGCGGTAGCGCTGCCCCAAACGAGCACGCCCACGGCGATGCCCAGGGCTGCCATGCAGGCGCGGCGTTTTCCCTCAACGGCCGTTGTGCGTAAAATGAGTGCTGTGTCGAGCCCCGGCGTCATTGTCGCCAGTGCTGCTGCGAGTGCGAAGGCTCCGATAGCCGTTGCCGTCTGCATTGATTGTGGTGGCCTCGGGTATGTAGAAACGTCAGAGAATGGTAGAACGTGACAACTCAGTCGCAGTGTAACAACAATCGCAGTATGACGAGAGTGCAAATGGGGACGACGCGCACTGCCCGTGGCCGAGCCGAAGCCTACTTCCTGCTGGCGAAAGCAGCCGCAACAGAACATTGTGAAGCGCGTAAAGGAAACGCCCGGGTGTCGCTTCCTTGTTCAACTGACTGCCCTCATCAAACGGACAATTCCGTGACTTATAGACTTGCTACGGCCCTCGCCACGATTGCGTTCTTACAGAGTACACCGCTTTCGGCGACGCACGCCCAAGGAAGTGCGACCAAGTCACACGCGAAAGCCACCGCGTCGCACAACGCGCTTCCCACCCCCGCATCCGTCCTCGGCTACGAGCCAGGCGCCGATCGCAAGTTGCCTACGTGGAAGCAAGTCACCGAGTACTTCACGTCGCTCGACAAGGCGAGTCCTCGCGTTTCCACTCGCATACTCGGCAAGACTGTACTCGGTCGACCATTTCTGGTGTCGTTCATTGCCGATTCATCGACCATCGCGAACCTCGAAAAATATCGGCAGATACAACGCAAGCTGATGGATCCGCGGCTGCGCACCAAGGCGGAACTCGACAATTTGCTCGACCAGGGCCGGAATGTCATTCTCATTACGTCGGCTATTCATAGCACTGAAGTGGGCGGGTTCACGACGCCGTTTGTGATTGCAGACAGACTCGCGCGCGGGGATACCCCCGAAGCGCGGACTATTCTCGCGAATACGATCGTGATGTTGGTGCCGAGTCAGAATCCGGATGGCGTTGATATTGTGGGGGATTGGTATCGCTCAACGTTGGATACGAAAGCGGAAGGAAGTGCGCCGCCGGAGTTGTATCACAAGTACACCGGCCACGACAACAATCGCGATTGGTACGCGTTCACGCAGCCCGAAACGCGCTACACGGTGGACTCGCTGTACACGCCGTGGGATCCGCAAATTGTGAATGACATTCATCAGCAAGGTGGTAACGCGGGACGTATTTTCATTCCGCCGTACATGGATCCTGTTGAACCAAACATCGATCCGATTTTGACTGCGGGCACCAATGCGCTTGGTCTGGCAATGGGTTTTCGGATGACCGCCGAAGGCAAAACCGGAATTGCAAGCAACGCTGCGTACGATCAGTGGTCACCAGCACGTCAGTACTCGTTGTATCATCGCGGAGTTCGCATTTTGACGGAAACTGCGAGTGCGCGACTCGCAACCGCAGTTGATCTGCCTTTTGAGTCACTTGGCGCGGGTCGCGGGTATGAAGCGAAAACGGCAACGTGGAATTTTCCGGCGTTGTGGCCCGGCGGACACTGGTCGTACGGCGACATTGTTTCGTACCAAGTGAGTGCAACGTGGGCAATGCTTGGTGAAGCAGCGCGCAATCGACGTGTGTGGCTGGAGAGTTACGCGGCAATGGGTGATCGAGCCATGTCCGCCGAACATCCGTGGACGACGACGAAAGTCCCGACTGCATTTGTTGTTCCTAAAGCGCAAAAAGATTCGCTCGCGCTGCAGCGTTTGCTGTGGACGTTGCAGCATGGGCAGGTCGAAATTCGCACTACCACTGCCGCCGTCACTGCCAATGGTGTGACGTATCCCGCGGGCAGCTACGCGGTGAATCCAATTCAGCCAATGGGCGGATACGCGAAGAGTCTGTTGGAACGCCAAGCCTATCCAAATTTGTTTGATTATCCGGGCGGTCCGCCAAAGCGTCCGTATGACGTCACGGCGCATACGCTTCCGCTGTTGTTTGGTGTGGACGTTGTCGCGCTCAATGTTGCCGTTACGATGAGTGCGCAACCGATCGCCGAAGTGAAGGAGCCGCACTATGCGGTCGCTGGTTTGAGCGACAGCAAAACGCGTCGCATTGGCATTTATCACGCCTACGGCGAAGTGATGGATGAGGGATGGACGCGTTGGATGTTTGACGCGAATCGCATTCCGTTCACAAGCGTGTACGACAAGGAAATTCGCGCCGGTAATCTCAACGCGAAGTACGACGCGATTCTGCTACCCGATCAGAACGCCGGCGCAATGACGCGCGGCGTTGGCGCGAACTATCCCGATTCATTGCGTGGTGGTTTGGGTGAAGCGGGTGCGGCCGCGCTCAATGCATTCGTGCAGAATGGCGGCACACTGCTCGCATTTAACGCGGCAAGCAACTACGCAATTGAAACGTTAAAGCTGCCGGTGAAGAACGCGATGGCTGGCGTACGTTCAACTGATTTTTATGCGCCGGGCTCGCTGCTGTCGGTGGAATTGAACAAGGCAAGTCCAATGGCGGCTGGAGTAACGGCGCCGGTACCCGCAATCTGGTTTGAAGACAGTCCGGCGTTTGATATTACTGATCCGACCAAAGCGACAGCAGTTGCATCATATCAAGCAAAAGGCGATCCGCTGTTGTCAGGTTGGCTGTTAGGTGGCGCGAAGTTGAACGGCAAAGCCGCGATGGTTGATGTCGTGGTCGGTAAAGGTCACGTTGTGTTGTACGGTTTCCGCCCGCAGTATCGTGGGCAGACAATGAGTACGCAGCCGCTTATCTGGGATGCGATCGGACGCACGATGAAGTAACCGCGCGAATGAAAACGATGACGCATTGCATTGGCTGATGCGTCATCGTGGTAGATGAGAATTGGACTCGGCACACCCGGAGGCGTTAAATTATGGCTATGGCAATCACGGTTCCGCGGTACACCGTCGCTGATCTCGAAGATTTTCCCGACGACGGGAATCGTTACGAGTTGCTGGATGGAATTCTGCTCGTGACGCCACTGGCCTCCGCGCCACATCAGCGCATTTCGACGCGTCTTCTTGTAATGCTGAGTCGCGGACTCCTCAGCGAAAAGCACGCGGTGATCTGCACGCCCGGCGCCATCTCCATTCCGGATTTCATTCATTTGGAACCCGACCTGCTGGTTGTGCCGGGAAAGTATTCAATCAACACCCCGTGGACCGAAATGACGGAACATTGGCTGGCCGTTGAGGTCATCAGTCGCTCGTCGCGAAAATACGATCGCGACTTCAAACGCGACGCCTACATCAAACTGGGCGTGCGGGAAGTGTGGTTGATTGACTTCCGCGACAAGTCTATCGAAGTGTGTCGTAAAGTCGGCGAAGGTGAAGTCGTGCGCGATGGCTTCAATTGGCAGGTGCCCGAACTCAACATCACGGTCAAAATTGATTTGGGAGTACTGTTCGAGGGATTGCCGTAGGGACGTGTGCCAGCGCGCACTTGAGCGTCTGTTGGAGTGTCCTAAAGCCGGGAAGACGCCTAACTTTCACGGCTCACCCACACCCGCTTGACCGTGTCTGACGCAACACCCGCTACACCCAACCCAACGCCGGCATCACCACGCCGTGACTTCGTTCGCGAAATGGTCGCGGAAGACGTCACCACGGGTCGTTTTGGTCGCCCGGTAACAACGCGTTTCCCCCCCGAGCCCAACGGCTATCTGCATTTCGGGCACGCGAAATCGTTGTCGCTCAATTTTGGGCTCGCGACGGAGTTTGGCGGCAAGTGCAACCTCCGCTTCGACGACACGAATCCGTTCACGGAAGACATCAAATACGTCGAAGCCATCAAGCACGATATCAAGTGGTTGGGTTTTCAGTGGGATAACGAGTTTTACGCCAGCGATTATTTCGAGAAACTGTATGAAATCGCCGAGCAGCTCGTCAAAGACGGTAAGGCGTATGTCGACTCAGAAAGCGAAGAGCAGATTCGCGAGGGGCGCGGCACGGTAACAACCGCCGGCACTCCCAGTCAGTATCGCAATCGCACTGTTGATGAGAATCTCGACATGTTGCGTCGCATGCGCGCTGCTGAATTCGCCGACGGCACGCACGTGTTGCGCGCGAAGATCGATCTCGCGCACCCAAACATGATCATGCGCGATCCGCTGCTGCTGCGTATTCGCAATGCGCCGCACTATCGTCGCGGCACTGAATGGTGCCTTTATCCGTTGTACGATTTCGCGCACGGGCTTTCCGACGCCATTGAAGGCATCACGCGCTCGCTGTGCACGCTCGAATTCAAAGACAACCGCGACATCTACGATTGGCTGGTTGAAGCCGCTGGTTTCAAGAATCCGCCAACGCAGGTTGAATTTGCGCGCATGGATTTGGACTACGCGGTGCTCAGCAAACGCAAAATGCTGCGCCTCGTGAACGAGGGACATGTTCGTGGTTGGGACGATCCGCGCATGTCTACCATTGCGGGCATGCGTCGCCGCGGCATCACGCCAGAAGCGATACGCAATTTCATGGACATTGTGGGCGTTTCGCGCAAGGAAGCGCACGCCGAACTCGCGTCGTTTGAGCACGCCGTGCGCGACGATCTCAACATGCGCGTGCCACGCGTGATGTGCGTAACGAAGCCGCTCAAAGTTGTGCTCACGAACTTCCCGGA
>JBDUAX010000222.1:0-7335 GCA_040004455.1 Gemmatimonadaceae bacterium | reverse complement strand
TGCTCTCCGGCGATTCCGATTTCTCGAGCATGGTCATCAAGCTCAAGGAATACGGTAAGTACGTTATCGGCGTCGGCATTCGTGAATCAGCGAGTGACCTGCTCGTAATGAATTGCGATGAGTACTACTCGTACAACGCCCTTGCCGGCCTTGTCAAAACCGGCGACGACGAATCAACACGCTGGGATCCGTACGAGCTCGTCACCGAAGCCATTACGCGCATGAAGCGTAACGGCGACGTGATGCGCTCCGATCGCCTCAAGCAGGTGATGCAGGAAATCGACGCCTCGTTCAACGAAAAGGATCTCGGCAAGTCCAAATTCTCGCAATTCGTGCAGGAAGCCGCGCACAAGGGTTTGCTGCGCACCACGAAACTCGAAAATGGTCAGCTCGAAGTCGACGTTCCGCTTCTCAGCGACGGTACCACTCCAGTAGCTGGGATTGCAGCATCACCTGCGATGGATGCCGACGCCGTCGTTGAACCGCGCCGCGATCGCGCGGAACGCGATGACCGTCGCGGACGTCGCGGACGTCGCGGACGCGGACCTGTTCGTGATCGTGATGCCCGCGATGGAGATGACTCACCAGCGACAGGAACGACTGGAGAATTCGCGACCGCTGAAGGCGTCGCGCCGCCAGTTGCAGCGGCAGCGCGCCCCGTCTCGCCGCCGGTCTCACCCGTTGCGCAGTTCAAACCGAGTTTCACTCCGACGACGTCGGCGCCGCCAGTTCAAACCACGCCGACTTCAACAGCTCCATCGACTTCGTTCGCCGATACCATTCACGACACGATTGGTCGCGGTGGCGAACGTCTCACGCGCGTTGAAGCGTTCGATTTGGTGCGGCGAGCGGTTGAAGCCTTAGTGAAGGGCGAAGAAACCACGACCGCGAGCGCCGTACGCCAACGCGCGTACGAACTTCTCGGACGCGACAGTGAATCTCTCAGCGGACGCAACTTCGAGCGCATTCTGCGCGATTCACACGACGCCGATATGATCGACCTCCGTCGTCGCGGAAACGATTTCGAAGTCGCGCGTGCTGCCGACGCCGCGCCAATCGTTGAACAGTTGAAGAACGCTGAACAGGTCCACAAGGCACAAGCCGCGGCAAACGCGCCGCCGCCCGCTCCGCGCGGCATGGCGCATCGCGGAGTCGGTGGACGTGCGAAAGGCGGCCGCGGTGGCCCAGCAGCAATGTCAGCTGACATGTTGTTGGTCGGTGTCGTTGGTGCGCCCAGGGTTGTTGCGCCAGCCGTTCCTCCGGTCGCTGCACCCGCTGCTACTGTTGCCGCACCTGCCGCAGTCGCTGACGCATCTGCCGGTAAAGGCGCGAAACGCGGCGCACCTGCCGCGAAGTCGGCACCGGTCGATCGCGCAAAGGCTCCGACGAAAGTTGCAAAGCCCGCAAAACCCGCAGCGAAAGTTCCCGTGAAAAAAGCGGCTGCGAAACCCGCCCCGGCTGCTGTCGAAGCGAAGCCTGCTGCGAAGAAAGTTGCCGCTCCGGCCAAGCCCGCGGCCAAGAAAGCCGCAAAAACCGTTCGCAAGTAAATACTGTTGGGGTCAGAGCAACGAACCTGTCAGCCGCTAGCTCGACGATAACGATTTCAGCATTGCGCCGCATTCCCATCCGGAGTGCGGCGCAATTGCTTTCATGACAACAATGCCGATCAGAAAACCTCTCCCCGCAAAATTCTACAAACGCGACACCGCGCTTGTAGCGCGCGAGTTACTTGGCGCCGAATTGCGCGTTGCAAGCGCGGAGGGAATTACAACTGGACGAATTACGGAAACCGAGGCGTACCTCGGCCCGCATGACGCCGCGAGTCACTCCGTCGTCGGAAGAACTGCACGCACCTGGCATTTGTTTGGGCCGCTCGGATCAGCGTATGTCTACTTCGTTTACGGAATGCATTGGTGCGTTAACGCCGTCTGCGGAGAAGAAGGGCTCGGAAGTGCCGTGCTCCTTCGCGCGGCGGAGCCAATTGAGGGAATTGAGTTGATGCGCACTCGGCGGCCAAAGGCAAAGAACGACAAATCCTTGTGTGATGGCCCAGCCAAGTTGTGCGCTGCTTTTGGAATTGATCGTTCGCTCGACGGAAAAATGCTAACCGGCAAAAGCGATATCTCAATTCTATCCGGCATAGCCGTGCCCGACGAAAGTGTCATTATCGGACCGCGTATCGGCATCAGCAAAGCGGTTGATTGGCCACTTCGATTCCTGATGAAAAGCGAGAAGCATCGCTAACGGGGTTCGCTCGACGGCCATACTATTACCGCCACACTCAATCGCGACTGAGGACTCCACGTGGGGATGTTCAAATCATTCAGGCATCGCCTGCGACGCGCAATTCTGCCTCCGGGAATTTTGCGCGACCTCGAAGCACTGCGGTTGTCGCAAGGGAGAATTCTGACTGAACTGAATCGTGCGAAATCGCCGGCCGAGCTTCGCGAATGCGAATTCAGAGTCTTCTCCCAGTTTGGTGAAGACGGAATCATTCAGAAGCTTATTTCCACGATTCCCATTCCTAACAAGATGTTTATTGAATTCGGAGTGGAGGATTTTCTCGAATCGAATTGTCGATTTCTCATGATGAACGACAATTGGCGCGGATTTGTGGTCGACGGATCTGAACGGTGGATTTCCGCAGTCCGCCAACACGACTGGTTCTGGAAATACGACCTGAATGCACGATGTGCGGTTATCAGTCGCGACAACATCAACGCGGAACTCCTGCGCAGCGGATTCCCGTCAGACATTGGCGTGCTTTCAATTGATGTTGATGGGATTGACTATTGGCTGGTCGAGGCACTTTCGGCCTACTCGCCTAGAATTCTCATTGTCGAATACAATTCCGTGTTCGGTTCAGAGCGCAAGATCAGCGTTCCGTACGATCCAGCGTTCTCGCGGCGCGCCAGGCATTTCTCCGAGCTCTACTACGGCGCGTCGCTGGGTGCGCTTGAGTTCATTGCCGCGAAAAAAGGCTATTCACTGGTCGGCACCGAAAGCGCCGGAGTGAACGCGTTTTTTGTTCGGAATGATCTAATGAATCACGGCCTGCGAAAGCTCGCGGTCGGCGAAGCGCACTCAGTGGCGCAATTCCGCCAAAGTCGAAACGCCGAAGGAATGCTCAACTATTTGTCGGGGGAGGCGCGCTACGACGCAATTCGTGGGTTGCCCGTCGTCAACGTGGAAACCGGAGAACCTGAACGACTTTGACCTTTCAGGTTATTTGACGATTCCCAGTTGTTTGCCGACCCGTTTGAATGTGTTCACAACGGCGTCGAGATCAGCTCTGGTATGGGTAGCGCTCACCTGACAGCGCACGCGCGCCTCACCCTTCGGAACAACCGGAAATCCAAAGCCAGTCACGAACACCCCTTCCGCCAACATCATTTCACTCATCTTGATGGCCAGCGCCGTTTCGCCAACAATGATTGGAACGATTGGCGTTTCGCCAGCAAGTGGTTTGAATCCGGCCTCTTCTATTGAAGAGCGGAAGTACTGGGAATTCTCCCGCAACCGACGAACTCGCTCTGGATGCGCCTCGGTAAATCGAATTGCTGCCAGGGAACTTGCGGCAACGGTTGGTGGCAATGCATTCGAAAACAACTGCGGTCGCGAACGCTGCGTCATCATGTCGCAGAGCGACTCTGGTCCGGCAATGAATCCGCCGGCCGCACCACCGAGTGCCTTGCCCAGCGTCGATGTAATGATGTCAACTTCGCCTACCACTCCGAAATGTTCTGCAGTGCCGCGTCCAGTTGCCCCCAACACTCCGGTCGCGTGCGAATCGTCCATCACCACAATCGCATCGTGTTCGCGCGCGAGCTGCAGAATGTCGGGCAACTTGGCGATGGATCCTTCCATCGAAAACACGCCGTCAGTCCAGATTACTCGACGGCCCGCGCTTTTGTTCGCCTGCAATTTCGTGCGCAAATCGTCCATGTCCCCGTGCTGATACACGCCGGTAGTGCATTTCGTCATCACCTTGGCCAACCGAATCGAGTCGATAATGGACGCGTGATTGAGCGCGTCCGACACCACGAAATCCCCTTCGCGCACGAGATTCGGCGTTAATGCTTCGTTCGCGTTCCACGCCGAAACGAATGACAGTGATGACGGCGTTCCGATGAATTTCGCGATCGCGCCTTCGAGTTCTCGGTGGATCGCAAACGTGCCACAGATGAAGCGCACTGACGCCGTGCCGGCCCCCAACTGCTTCAAACCATCAATGCCCGCCTGAACAATTTCAGGTTCGTTGGCGAGGCCCAGGTAGTTGTTGGAAGAAAGGACAATGACTTCGCCGCGCCCTTCCATCAGCACGCGCGGTCCCTGCGGGGACTCGAGATAGTTGAGCCGTTTGTAAACCTGATCGGCTTTGAGCTGCGCAATTTGCGCGTCGAAATCGGCAACGAGATTCTGATTCATCGGCGGGTCTGCAAACGTTGAGAGAGTTGAAGTCACGAGAAGTGTTCACCCGTCGCCCAGTAATGTCTACCGCTGGCTAATAGTCGAAGATGAATTCGATTCGAACCATTCGGTCGTAGCATGGCCAAACTCGAGCCGCAGCCATAAGCTTGTCGACGAAGCGGGCACGCAGGCCGAACACCATCCGCTCGAAGCAATGCGAGGAATCATCGCATGACGAAAACGTCGTGGGTCGCAGTACTTCCGATGCTGCTGATTCCCACAGGGTCATTTGCTCAAACGCGCACGCCGCCAGACTCGGCAATTGTCCAGGACACCTCGTCGACCAGACACCGCACGCAAACGCTGCGATTGACAGTCAGTGCCGAGCGCTTACTTGATTTCGTTCGATACAATCGCATTGAGGGACTCTATACCGGAATCGGTCTCAAGCTGTCGCACAATGATTCAGCGCGTGTGGCGGTTGGCGCGACGGTTGGAAGAGCCTGGTCCGAACACACGGAGCGTGGCCGAATCACGGTCGATCGATTGCTGGGTGCCTGGACCGTCAGAGTGCGCGCCGAACGCTCACTGGATATCACAAACGATTTTCGAAGTCCGCTCGATTCCGGTTCGCTCATCACCTTTGGTTCGGAAGACTCGCACGATTATGTCGATCGAAAAAGCATTGGCGTTTCAATAACGCGTCGGTTGGTTGGAACCGGTTTTACTCTGCGCGGCGAACTCGGATATGCGGACGACCGATACGTCGCAAACTCGATCAAACGCGGAATTCTCCTTGCGAGCACTGATTATTTGCCCAATCACGGCGTCGACGCCGGCGGATACAGGCGCACTGCGTTTGTTCTCGAATGGCACCCGGAGATCAATAGCAAACCCCTGCTGTCGGGACTCGCCTCGCAGTTGATGTACGAACGTGGAGACGGAACACTCACCTTTCAGCGCGCAGAATTGCATGTGCTGGCGCGCTCGCACCTCGGCCCTTTTCGGTGGCTTTCGCGCGGTGCGTTTGGGCAGACTTTCGGACGCGATCTGTTGCCGCAGCAACTATTCGAACTTGGCCATGGGCAAAACCTTCCTGGTTATGAGAACAAGGAATTTGCTGGAGCACGCGCCGCCATTTTGCGCACCAGTCTCCTGTACAACTTCAATTTTCTCAATCGACGCATGCAACTGACTGAACGATTGCGAATTCCGGGGTTGTCGCCGGGCATGAGCGTTGGACTGCAGTCGGGTTGGGCAGATGCATCGAGTGACGCGGCTCGCGCCGCCATAGCGCGGCTCGGCGCGAGCTTTATTGCAGCAGGCAATTCCGGGATGGACTCCCGTCCTGCTGGAAATGTTCGCTCGACAATTTCGGCCGGCCTGAGATTCTTTTCAGGAGTTGCGTACGTGGGTTTTGCACGCGCAATCGACCGGCCACATCCGTGGAAATTTCAGTTCGCGTTTGAGCCGACGATTTAGTCCGCGATCTCGAAAATGACTTTTCCGGCCTCGCCGGATTTGATCAAATGCATGGCTTCGTCAACCGCTTCGAGAGGCAATCGATGTGTGATAACGGGAGTGGGATCGAACTGCCCTCCGCGCAGGAATCGCGTCATCTGATGCCACGTGTCGTACATGCGACGGCCAACAACGCCGTACACCGTCAGTCCCTTGAAAATGATTTCTGACGCGAAATCGATGTCGATGGATTTGGATGGGATGCCCAGCATGTTCACCCGTCCCGCTGGTCGCGCGAGCGCGAATGCCTGATGCACCGCACTTGGTACGCCCGACATTTCGAGTACCACATCGGCCCCGTACCCGTCCGACGCGGCACGTACTGCGGCCTCTGCTTCATTCGGATGAACCGCACTATGTGCGCCCATCAAGCGGGCCAACGCGAGTCGTTTTTCATTCACGTCGGTCGCAATGATGTGTGCTGCTCCGGCCGCTTTGCAGATGCCAACCGCGAATGCGCCAATTGGTCCGCAACCTGTGATCAACACCACTGAACCGGGAATTTGCGCGGTTAGCGCGGTGTGAAATGCATTGCCCATTGGGTCGTGAATTCCCCCCAGTTCATAGCTGATCGCGTCATCAAGCGGCCAGATGTTTGTGGCCGGCATTGCGATGAGTTCGGCGAAACAGCCGTCACGATCGACACCGATGATTCGCGTTTTCGGATCGACGTGACCGTTTCCTGTTCGACTGAAAATCGAATGTTCGTCTACGATATGTCCCTCGGCCGTCACGCGATCTCCGACCTTCACGGAACTCACGAGGCTGCCGACCTCCACGACATCGCCGGCGAATTCGTGACCGACGATGAACGGCGGTTTGCAACGATTCGACGCCCACGCGTCCCATTCGTAGATGTGAACATCGGTGCCACAAACGCCAGCACGCCGAACTCGAATCAGCACTTCGTCATCGCGAATGCGCGGCTCCGGAACCTCCATCAACGTCATTCCACGGGCTGCCGACTGTTTCACAAGTGCTTTCACAAACGCTCCGATGCGGACGGGAATTGGACGAAACGCCACGCGATTACGTGAACGTTACTCGCGTATTCGACGGTCAAACTTCGCATCTCCAACCAACGCGTGGAAGGTCGCGCGCGAGAAATCGACCGTGAGTTGACAATTTTATTTTGCGGTTTGTATAGGAAACAGTGATGTAATCGCGCGCGTTCTTTATACGCACTATTGCGCGACGTAATTATCCACGCGTATATTCGCTGCAATTCAACGACTTGCGCGTGCTGTCCACATCCTTGTTTTTCGGTTTCGCAAAACAAGACGCGCTGTCCCCGTCCGAAACGATTGGCGATATCACGGCGAAAGTTTCTCCAGAACTCCGGTGTGGCCGCGGCTGCATTGGGTTTGGTGACCGGCAACAGCAGCTCGTTGCTGGCAGCGTCTT
>JBDUAX010000221.1:0-7361 GCA_040004455.1 Gemmatimonadaceae bacterium | reverse complement strand
TTTGGTTATACACAGAAAATAATCTGCCGAGTTTCGCATCCTTTCACGAGAGACCCATGGCACAATCCGGTGCTGAAGACACTTCGAATCCACAATCGGGAAGAAGCGACAATGAAGAATCTACCGGTTCATTCGGACGACTTCTGAAGGCACTTGGTCTGCATCGACCGCAGTTGCGTGCCTGGGCGATGTACGATTTTGGCATTTCGGCGGCGCAAACGACCATCATGACGGCCGTGTTTCCCATTTTCTTTGTAAAAGTGGCAGCCGCAAATCTTGGTGAAACTGGTGGGGCGCAGTGGTGGGCGAACGCAAACACGATTGGGGCGGTCATCATTGCTGTTCTCGCCCCAATACTCGGAGCACTTGCCGACTTTCGCGCGGCCAAGATGAAGTTTCTCGTTGGTTTTCTACTGCTGGGTGTTGCGGCCACTGCATCAATGTTCTTTATCGCGCGGGGACAGGTTCTGTTTGCAGCAATTGTGTTCGTGCTGTCACTGATGGGTGCGACGGGTAGCATGACGTTCTACGAAGCGTTGCTCCCGCATATTGCCCGCGAAGATGAAATGGACCGCGTTTCAACCGCGGGATACGCGCTCGGCTACGTCGGAGGAGGCATACTGCTGGCCGCGAATCTTTTCTGGATTCAGCATCCGGCCTGGTTCGGATTGCCATCTGGAGAAGGACTCACCTCGAGCCAGGCAACTCTACCCGCTCGACTTGCGTTTGTCTCCGTCGCAATCTGGTGGTTGGTGTTTTCAATTCCCGTGTTGCGCAAAGTACCGGAACCGCCGCGAACCATTGAGAATGACGAAAGCGCCGAAACATCGCTCAGCACTTCGATAATCAGTGCGTTCACCCGTCTTGGCGAAACCATTCGTGAATTGCGCGGATATCGCGAAGCATTTCTCGCCATGCTGGCATTCACGATTTACAACGACGGCGTTCAAACCATCATCAAAATGGCCGCAGTTTATGGTTCGGAAATTGGCATCAAACAAAGCGATTTGATTACAGCAATCCTGATGGTCCAGTTCATTGGAATTCCCTGCGCATTTGGATTCGGCGCCCTGGCTGGCCGGCTTGGCACCAAGCGCTCGATATTTCTGGGGTTGGTCGTGTACACGGGAATTTGCATTTACTCTTATTACATGACGACGACTGCGCAGTTTTACGGACTGGCTGTGCTTGTCGGATTGGTTCAAGGCGGAACGCAGGCGCTCAGTCGTTCACTTTTCGCGCGGCTCGTTCCCAAACACAAGAGCGGTGAATTTTTCGGATTCTATTCCGTCTTTGAAAAATTTGGAGGAATTCTCGGCCCACTTCTCTTTGGCATCGCGCTTGCCAACAGTGGATCCAGCAGAATTGCGATTCTCTCGATCATTGCGTTCTTCATTGTGGGCGGTGGAATTCTCGCTACGGTTGATGTGAAAAAAGGGGAAGAAGCAGCACGCGCGGCCGACGCTCGCACAATCGCTGCTGCATGAAAAACTCAACAAAAGCAAACTGGTTGGTACTGACGTTCTTCAAGTTTCGATAGACGTGCTATACGAAGCGTTAATGCCGATAGTTCGTACGGCACTTAGGTGGTACTATCGATCAATAGCAGTTGCTGGGCGTAGCCGAGTGCCGATCACGGGCCCGGTGTTTCTGGCGGTCAATCACCCGAACGCGCTGGTCGATGCGTTGGTCGTTGCTGCCGTCATGCCACGTCGAGTGCATTTCACGGCCAAAGCCACAATCTTCGCAAATCCAGCGGTGGGTGCGTTCTTACGTGCCGGCGGAGCAATTCCGCTCAAGCGCGCGGCAGATGAAGCCAAAAAGGTTGCGACACCTGCTGAAGCGTACTCGAGCGATTCCAAGGAAAAAATAGCCTACGAATCAGGTGCGGCCTCACAGCAAATAGCACCGTCGACCGCAAACGCGAAATCAGCGATCGATCCCGCACGAAACGCTGAATCATTTCGCGCGGTAAGCGAAGCATTAGCCAAGGGAAATGCGATCGTGATATTTCCAGAAGGAAAAAGTCACGACGACCCGCATCTCGCTCCTTTGCGAACGGGACTGGCGCGCATGGCATTGCTGGCGCGCGACACGTTTCAGGTACGCGGAATAAAAATCGTTCCCGTGGGACTGTTGTTCGAACAAAAAGAAGCGCCGCGGTCACGCATTCTCATCCAGGTTGGCGAAGCAATCGACGTTGATTCAGTGCCGACGGGTACGTACGCCGTGGAATCGCTTATGTCGATGGTGTCCGAGCGATTGAATGCCGTCACTCTCAATTTTGAGAGCAAGGAGGACGCTGCAAGTATCGCACGCGTGAGTGAGACGCTCGCGGCGCTCCTTGAGCCAACAATCAAAATCACGGATGGTGGACCGCCTCTCTCCTCAATTCTCGCACTCGCGCGCCGAACGGATCGAGTGCGACAAGTACTGAGCGGCGAAGTTCCGATTGCACTTCGTGAGCGTGCCATTGAATTCCAAACACGTCTCGACGCCTTTCGCGCGCAACTAAATCGCGAACAAATTGACGCAACCGATCTTCAAATAGAAGTCGATGCAACACCGGGTGTGCGATTCGCCATTCGAGAATCAATGCTGGCCGCCCTGCTGTTGCCAATATCGTGGTGGGGGCGCATAACACACTTCATTCCAATTCGCGTGGCGCGAATGCTGGCCTTGCGTGGTGCGAAAAACCGCGACGAGCCGGCGATGAACACGTTGGTAATTGGCGTCGTGCTCGTGCTTCTTACTTACGCTGTACTCACCACCGCAGTCGGGTTGTTGTTCGGTTTTTGGTGGGCGCTCGCGTTTTTCATTACGCTCATTCCATCGGCCAGCAGTGATTTGCGCTATGGAGATCGCGTTGCACGACTTCGGAAACGAATGCACGCGTATCTCGTATTTCGTGAGCGTCCCGATCTGCGACGTGAATTGCTCGGCGAGGCCGATTGGTTGCGGCGGGAGGCCGGAACGATTGAGCAACTGACTTCAGATGTGGTGAGTGTCGCTCAGCGAACGAGTTTGGAATAGGCGTTCGTCTGTCGGCGGCAACACTGGCCCGCCTAAATCCCAATGCCAGGCGTCTCGCCGAATTTCCGTTCGCGGATCTCTCAAAGGCTTGAACTGTAGCCTCGACGCCGGAATACCCACTGAACGGCCGTATTGCAGGAGTCTCTCACGATTGGTCGATACCAAATGCACCATTGCGCGGCCAAGCCATACATGACGGTGAAGCCACAATCCGCCATCCATTGCGTGCTCCATTCCATCCTTGCGCTTCACGAATTCAACGGCCCCTGATGCGAAGGTGACTTCGCGCAACCGACGCATGCGTCGTTCAATGTCGGGATCTTCGACAATTGAAAACGGTTCCACGTTCGCGTCGTTGGTTGCGGCCATGCCGCATGGTGAACGTCAAAACGCCGACTCGCAAGACGAATCGGCGCAGACGTTCCCCTCTCCACAGCCCGAGGTCTGCGTCGAGTGAACCACCCTCAGCGAGGGCGCGGCATCATTCCTGCTTTGGTTTACCAGCTATTGACAGTGCACCACGCCCGATGAGAGCGCCGGCGCCACTGGAGACGCACTGCCATAAAACACGGCGCAAACCAATGGTGCGGCACTTGGATGAGTTGACGTTGCCGACCAACCGGAACCAGTGGATTCAATAATCGTGAGCGTGACTCCATCGCTCGGGTCCATCCCGGCGAGGCTGGCAGTCGGCGAATAAACGCCGTTGTTGAAAAAATAGAGTTCTTGTTGCATGGCGAGATTCACGAGATCGCTCTTGATGCGCGTCGCGTAAGCCCGTCCCTTGGTGCTCGAGAACTTCGGGATGGAGATCGCGGCCAGCAGGCCGATGATCACCATCACCATCAACAATTCGATTAGCGTAAAACCGGATTTTCTCCGCGGCATGCCAAGGTGCGGGAAGTGGACTGGAGGGAGACTCGGCGCCATCATTGCGCCTGAGAACGAATGTGAGCGCTCGGGGTGAGCTCAGCTGACTGTCACAATTGCAATCTCGATGCCGCAATTCACATTCCCACCTAAATGCTTTAATTACATAATGTTACAAAATACGTACCAGGTCGCGGTGAAACCGACTGCCTTGCGTCTCAGCCGGTTTTCCGCAAAGTGCGACAGATGGATTCCGGTCGCTGATCCCTACTCGAATCGTTTTACGGTAGTTGGTCCTATCATGATTTTGCGGCCAACCAATTGTCACCGACTCCCGTGTCGACCAACAGGGGCACCGACAATTGAGCTGCGCCCTCCATTTCTCGCTTCACCAGGGCTTTCAAGGCCTCTTCTTCGGACGCCGGTAGCTCGAACACTAATTCGTCGTGCACCTGAAGAATCATGTGCGATTTGAGTCCGGCCTTCGGCAGCTCCTCGTGAATGCGAATCATGGCCACCTTGATGAGATCGGCCGCCGACCCCTGAATAGGAGCATTGGCAGCGACCCGCTCGCCGAATGCACGGATGTTGTGATTGCGCTCCTTGAGCTCCGGGATGTAGCGCCGGCGCTTGAACAGCGTCTCCGCGTACCCCTTCTCCTTTGCGTCTTCAACACAGCGCGTGAGAAAAGCACTCACGCCGGAAAAACGCTGGAAGTAGGTATCGATGAACGCCTTTGCTTCGGCATTCGAAATCTTCAACTGGCGAGAGAGTGCGTGCGCACCTTGTCCGTAAATCGTCGCAAAATTGATCGTCTTGGCGCGCGCGCGCATTTCACTCGTTACGTCGGCAATGTCGACACCGAAAATGATTGCGGCTGTTTGTTTATGAATGTCGCCACCGGCGCGAAACGCTTCGACAAACGCGGTGTCACCGGATAAATGCGCGAGCAAACGCAATTCGATTTGCGAATAGTCGGCACTGAGAAAACGCCAACCAGGTTGCGGTACAAATCCGCGTCGAATGTCGCGCCCCAACTCCCGGCGAATCGGAATGTTCTGCAAATTTGGATCGTTGCTCGAAAGTCGCCCGGTTGCCGCGACCGTTTGCGCATACGAGGTGTGCAAACGATGATCGCGCGGATTGACCAGCTTGGGCAACGCATCGATGTAGGTACCTTCCAACTTGAATAGTTCGCGGTATTCCATGAGCAACGCTGGTAGCACGTGTCCTTCATCCGCCAACTCCTGCAATACGCTTGCATCGGTGCTCGCACCAGTTGCCGTTTTCTTCTTGACCGGCAGTTTTAGTTGCTCAAAAAGGACGACGCGCAGTTGCTGATTTGAATTGATGTTGAATTTGCTTCCGGCTTCGGCGAAGATGGCCTGCTCCACTTTCTCGCGCTCCGTCTGGAAACGTGTTTTGAGTGACGCAAAATACTGTTGATCAATGGCGATGCCTTGCCACTCCATCGCGGCCAGCACGGCGACAAGGGGTACTTCAATTTCCGCCATCAAATCAGCAACGCCGCGCTCACGCAACTGTGGTTCGAGCATCGCGCGGAGTCGCATTGTGACATCGACATCTTCGCACGAGTAATCACGCGCCGCGTCAACCGGAACAACGTCGAACGGCAGTTGCGCTTTGCCCTTGCCACACAACTTGTCGTAACTCGTCATCGTGTGGCCGAGCAGATCGAGGGCGAGGATGTCGAGCCCGTGCGTGCGGCGGCCTGGATCGAGCACATAACTTGCCAGCATCGTATCGAAATCGAGTCCGGCAAGCATGACGCCAGCACCACGCAGTACGAGCGCATCATACTTGGCGTTCTGTGCAACTTTTTTCACGCTCGGGTCTTCCAGCAACGCGCGCAGTGGCGCGATTTCGTCGCTGCTGAACGCCGGCAGATTGATTGGATCGATAACACCTTCCGTCAAACGCTTGCCGGCAATACCTGAATCCCCCGACAACAATGACAACAGCCCACCGCCATCGTCTCGGCGATGACGGAATGGAAGATAGTAAGCCTCCCCTGGTGCCATCGCGATTGAAATGCCGACGAGAATTGCACGCATCGCATCGACGGCAAGTGGCGCACCCGGTTCGCTTACCGTTTCGGTGTCGATGGCTATGTAGGCAACCTCCCGAGCGCGTTGGATGACGCGAGCGAGCGCTTCAAGCGTTTCAACAGTTTCGTATTGGGCGTCGGCCAAGCGAGTAACGCCGGACTCGCCGAGTATGACTGGCGGCGCCGAACGCAGTACGGATGGTGGCGGTCCCGGGTCACCCGATTCCGTGAATGCCGCAGCGTGAGGTGCGTCGCTTGGCTCGAGCAGCAAATCAAGTTCGAGGCTTTCATTCTTCGCAGCCGGCTTCTTCGCTGTCGCAACCGGTGCATCGTCGGCAACGCTGCGCGCCAACGAATTGAATTCGAGTTCCACATACAACGAGCGCAGCACATCCATGTCTGGCGTCTGCACTTGCAACGAACTCGCGTTCAATTCAATTGGAACATCGCACTGAATCGTGACGAGTTTCTTCGAGAGCCGTGCGTTGTCTATTTGTGAGAGCAGCGCTTCACGCGGTCGTTTTTTGGCTATTTCGGTGACGTGCGCAATGATGTTTTCCAATTCGCCGAACTGCTGAATCAGTTCTTGCGCACCTTTTTCGCCAATGCCCTTTACCCCCGGCACGTTGTCGGACGTGTCGCCAACGAGGGCGAGATAATCGATGACGCGATCGGGAGACACACCCAGTCGAACCGATCCATTTTCAACCCCAACCCAACTTTCTTCAACACTGGCCGGCCCGCCGCGACCAGGATTCAACAGCCACACGCCGGGACGCACCAACTGCTGAAAATCTTTGTCGCCGGAAACAATTACAACGTTATAACCTGCGGCAACACCTTTCGCCGATAATGTGCCAATGACATCATCGGCCTCGTACCCTGAAAGCGACAACACTGGCAGACGATACGCTGCAAGCAGCTGCGTAACACGATGCAAGCCACGATCGAAATCGGCTTGCAGCTCGTCACTCAGTTTATCGCGTGTAGCTTTGTATTCCGGGTAGAGCTCTTCACGAAACGACGCGCCGGCATCATGCACCCAACCGATGAGTTCAGGCCGATGCGTTGCAAGCAATCGCTTGAGAAAATTCGCAATGCCCCACGCAATGTTGGTGTTTTCGCCGCGCGCATTCGTGAGTGGGCGTGAGAGCAGGGCGAAGAACGCGCGATAAATAAGCGCGTAACCGTCAATCAGAAACAGGCGTGGCGCAACGGGACGGGCTACCGACGGAACAGCGTCACTCATAGGGCGGCGTGTTGGTGGAGAGAATCCATACTCCTACCAACATACCAGTCGAACTGCCCCGCTGCTTACTGTGGTTTGACCAGTGCAATCTTGCGACGAATGGCAGCTTCGAGCTCGTTGACTCCCGACGAGCTCAAACGG
>JBDUAX010000220.1:0-7404 GCA_040004455.1 Gemmatimonadaceae bacterium | reverse complement strand
AGTTCCCCGCTCGCCAGCACGTGATCTTTCATGGCGGCCGTGATATCGGCGTACGTAGCCTTGTCATCAAGCGTCAACGTGTTATCCAATGCGAAAATCTGAATGTGATAGCGATGCTTCGGACCCGCCGGCGTGCGCGGACCGAGATACGCCTGGTTCAGGCCCTTGTAGTTCTGCCCATATTGCGCGCCCGTTGGAACCGCAGACATCCCCGCATCGAGTTTGGTCATCGACGCCGCAACGTTGAACATCGTCCAATGCAAAAACGGTACGCCGTTTCGCGCGCCATCGCCATCCTGCATGATGATCGCGTACGACTTCGTTCCCGCCGGCCCCGCACTCCACGACAACCCTGGAAACACGTTCGCCTTGTATTGCGTGTTATCGAACGGAATATCACCACCATCTTTGAACGCGGGAGAACTCACCTTGAGTTTCGCGGAAGCTTTCGCTGGAACGGTGGCCATCGCGAGTGCCGCTGCTCCAACTTCGGTGGCCGGCGGTGGAGGTGCCTGAGCCACCAGGCAGGCGGGCGCCGATGCGGCGAGAATCACACTCACGGCGTTAACACAGGTGCGCAATCGCATGTCCGAACTACTCCGAAATTGAAGGTAATTTGCGTTACGGGATGGACCGTGTGGCCAAGAATGTATCGTCGTGTAGAATGTAGTGCGAACTGGAATTTCCTACTCCGGAATGGTCCGAGATGATCCACCCTATTCTTGCTCTCACACTCGTAGCGTTGTTACAATCGGCCACACTCGGCGCTCAAACAACCGATCCGCCGCCGGCATCGCCAACGCTGAACGCGCCAATCGTAACGCACGACACGTTCACCGTAATATCCAAAGCCATTGGGGAGCCGAGGCCAATCAATGTGCACGTTCCGAAAGGGTATGCGACGTCGAAGGCAAAATTTCCCGTACTGTACATGCCCGACGGCGCGCTCGATGAAGATTTTCCGCATGTGGTTGTCACGGTCGATTCCCTTATAGCACTGGGTGTCGTCCGCCCATTCATCGTCGTTGGCATTCCAAATACAGTGCGCCGCCGCGATTTGACCGGGCCAACGCGCGTGAAATCTGATAGCGCGATTGCGCCGGCTGTTGGTGGCTCTGCAAAATTTCGCACGTTCGTTCGCGACGAATTGTTTCCGGTAATCAGCAAGAAATATCGCGTGACGGGTGAGCGTGCGATTGTCGGTGAGTCGCTGGCCGGATTGTTTATTCTCGAAACGTTCTTTGTCGATCCCAGCATGTTCGACCATTACGTTGCGCTCGACGCTAGTCTGTGGTGGAACGATGGATTGCTCGTAGACTCGGCCGCTGAGCACCTTAAACAGTTCAATTCCAAACCGCGCACGCTGTACTTCGCCAGTTCCGACGTGAAGGAAATGATCGTTGCCAACGCGAAACTCAATTCGACGTTCCAAGCGATGAAACCTCGCGGGCTCACCTGGCAATATGTTCCGCGTGGCGATCTGACGCACGCTACCATCTTCGCGAAGCTTGGTGGCGCGGCCATTGCGAGCGAACTCAAGTAGTATGCTGATTTCTTCAGATCACCATTACATTTGGTGTCAAACGTTTCGCAACAAAAGCAGTCCAAGCGCGATCAACTAAATCGGCCAGGTAAACTTATGAACTTGCGAACGGGCACCAGCGGATATTCGTACAAGGAGTGGAAGGGAAAATTCTATCCCGAGAAACTCGCCGCGACGAAAATGTTGCATTACTACGGTGAGCATTTTGGCACGGTCGAAATCAACTACACCTTTCGCGCTATTCCGACCACAACATTGCTTGAAAAATGGGTTGGCGAAGTGCCGAAGGATTTTCAATTTGTATTAAAGGCGCCGCAAACCATTACGCATCACAAGAAACTCGTTGGCTGCGAAGAAATTGTAGCGAATTTCTTTGACATTGCCGATGCGATGAAGAAGTCACTTGGCCCGGTGTTGTTTCAGTTGCCCGAGACATTCAAGAAGGACGCCGACCGGCTCAGGAATTTTCTCACGGCAATTCCGGCGAAAAAACGCGTTGCATTTGAATTTCGCAGCGCGACTTGGTTTGACGACGAGATTTATGATCTGCTGCGCAAAAACAAAGCTGCCTTCTGCGTGGCCGATGCCGACAATGATCTCGACGTGCCGTTTGTCGCGACGACTGACTGGGGATTTATGCGTCTCCGTCGCACCGATTACAGCGACGCCGAACTCAAAAAATGGCTGAAGACATTTCGCGAGCAAACCTGGAACGATGTGTACGTGTTCTTCCGGCATGAGGATGATGCGAACGGTCCGCGACTGGCGAAGCGTTTGATGGAGCTCGCGAAGTAATAAGCGCTTGATTGATCTCGTGAGGGAGCTACTTCATACTCGCTTTGATTCGTTTGGCAAGCGCTTTCGTTGCATCCAATTTCGAATCCTCATTACCGCTCGAAAAAAACGACGCGTCAATTTCCAACTCGTTGCCCTCGGGCGGTTTCATCCACATCAGTTGGCCGATCGACTTGCCGTCGATGACAATCGCTATGCGACTCCCCTCCTGAACTGCAAAACGCGTGGCGAGCAACCAATCCTTCACGCGTTCGGGCCTGATGGTCAGAATGATTTTCGATTGCGTGTGACTTCCGCTCAACACATACCACGCGCTTTTCGAAACGGCCTTCACGCTCGACAAATCGGCGCCGCTCAACATCGCCGGCCGAACGAATGAGCTGTCGGGGTTGACCGTACACAATTCAAACGTCACGGGCGTCGCGTCAGGAGTTGTGCACGCAAACAGCACGCCGGTGACCAGCGCCAACGTCAGGAACATCCACGCGCGCTTCATTTCCGTTTGGCATGTTTGCGATGCGTGCGTTCGTAGTTCGCTTTGGCTGCGGTCATCGCAGAATCTTCGTCACCGTGCGCGCGTTCGTCCACACCCGACGCTTCACAAATGCGGCAATACCAACGGCCGTAGTAGGCGCCGTGTTCTTCGTCAAAGGTAAGTGAGTAAGGAAGATCGTCGGGTGCGGTCATTCGTTGAGAATGATAGCCGATTGCCAACCCCTCATCCCAACCCGTATTATCTCCGCGAACGCATTCCGGAGATTCCCGATGGGTCGTACACTCGCAGTCGTTGGAGCCGCCGCAATTTCGGCCATCGCTCTCGCCGCTGTTCCTTCCCCGCCCGCGCCCAACTACACCGTCGACAAACTGTGGCCAATGCCGCTGCCGAATCACTGGATTCTGGGCTCGGTCACAGGCATCGCGGTCGATAAACAAAACACACTGTGGGTCGCGCATCGCGCCGCCTCGCTTAACACGCGCACCGAAGCGGGGCTTATGACAACACCACCCAGCGCCGAAGAATGCTGCTTGCCCGCGCCGCCGGTTCTGCACTTCGATGCGGCTGGAAAATTATTGGGCACCTGGGGCGGCGCCGGCGAAGGATACGATTGGCCCATTTCAACCGGCGCCGTTGTTGTTGACGACAACAGCAATGTGTGGATCACGGCCGCGGGCGCGCCTGAACCGGCCGCTGCTTCCGCTGGCGCGACAGGTGTTGTTGCAGGCGCCGGGCGCGGTGGTGCGGCTGGAGCTGGTCGCGGCGGCGCACCAACAGCGAATGCTCCAGTGGTTCAGGCTCAACCGCCAGCTGACGCGCACATTCTCGTGTTCAACAGCGCCGGAAAATTCGTTCGACAAATTGGCAAACCCGGACAAACCGACGCGAGCAGCAACGCCAATCTCGACAAACCAGCCGACGTTGCAGTTGATGTTGCAGCCAATGAAGTGTACGTCGCTGATGGTGGCGCTCATCAACGCGTTGTTGTGCTCGATGCAAACACCGGTGCATTCAAACGTCAGTGGACCGGACACGGCGGGGCATTCGAACGCTTGAGTTCCATTGCATTGTCAAAAGACGGCATCGTGTACGTCGGCGATCGGCGTGGAAACAAAGTGCAGGCGTTCAAGAAAGACGGATCATTCATCAACGAAATTGGTGTCGCACCGACTACACTCGGGAACGGCTCCGTGTGGGATGTCGCACTGTCGAGCGATGCCGCGCAACAATATCTGATGGTCGCCGACGGACAGAACGAGAGTGTTATCATCGTCGACCGTAAAACGATGAAGCAGATTTCCAGCTTTGGCACCGGTGGTCGCTGGCCCGGACGTTTTTACGCCGTCAACTCGCTCGCGATGGATGCAAAGGGCGTGTTGTTCACCGGCGAAGGATACGAAGGCAAGCGTGTGCAGAAGTTCCTGCCGCAATGATCGCGCAACCACCAAGACTTTCATGAATACACACATGACCAAGCGCATCGCTATCGGCGCATCGACACTTGCCCTTGCTGTCGCCGGCATCGCGCTACTTCCCGAGCGCGCGCACACGAGTCGTGCAACGCCCGCTCCAGATCAATTCGAAGTCGCCATGCGACAAGGGGACAGCGTCATGGCGCCCCGATTTGAAGTCGATCCAAATTTCCCAAAGCCACTGCCAAACGGTTGGGTATTGGGAATGTCCGTTGGCGTTGGCGTTGACGCCGAAGATCACGTGTGGATTGTGCATCGCCCGCCTACAATTTCCGCGAACGAACGAGGCGCCGATCAATCGCCACCATTCGGAACATGCTGCACTGCGGCACCGCCGGTTCTTGAATTCGATCAAACGGGAACCGTGCTGCGTCATTGGGGAGGCGCAGTTGCTGGCGCACCGTACGAATGGCCGGAATCAAATCACGGCATTTCGATTGATTACAAAGGCAACGTGTGGATTGGCGCGAACGCGGCAACCGATGCACACATCCTCAAGTTCACCAAAGACGGAAAATTCATTGCGCAATTCGGACATGCTGGAAAAAGCACCGGCAGCAATGACACCGTAAATTTTGGCGCGCCTGCGAAAATTGTTGTCGACAAGAAATCCAACGAAGCGTACGTCGCCGATGGCTACAAGAATCGTCGCGTCGTAGTCATCGATGCCGAAACCGGAAAATTCAAACGCTTCTGGAGCGCGTACGGCAACAAGCCCGATGACGGTCCACTGGGCACATATCAACCGGGGGAAACGCCGAAGCAAGTATTTCGCGGCCCCGTTCACTGCGCGATGCCATCAAACGACGGCCTCTTGTACGTGTGCGACCGCCAGAGTGATCGCGTACAGGTTTTCAAAACCGATGGTTCATTCGTGAAAGAAATTTTCATCGCGACGAAAACCGGCGGCGACGGCGCAGTGTGGGACATTGCGTTCTCCCCCGATGCGGCGCAGAAATACTTGTACATCGCCGACGGTAAGAACGAACGCGTTTACATTGTTGATCGGGCGACGATGACGATGCTCTCGAGCTTCGGCGACGGCGGACGCCAACCAGGACAATGGTTTGGCGCGCACTCCATCGCGACCGACTCAAAGGGCAACATTTACACCGTCGAAACATACGAAGGCCGCCGCTTGCAGAAATTCGTGTTCAAAGGCGTACAGAAAGTTGCGCGCTGGCAGGGAGTACCGTGGCCGAAGAAGTAGCTCGAAACGCAACCAGTGGTCTCATCGCTGCCAGTGCGCTTGGTTTACTCGCACTCTCCGCTTGCGGCAGCGAACCTACGAATCCAGCATTTGCCAAGTCGCTTATTCTGCTACCACTTGAGAATGACAGCGACATCATGCGATATGCCCTCTTGCTCGCATTGCTTGAGGTCGATTTTTACACCAAGGCGATTGCCAGCGGAGTTCTAAGCAGCAACGTCGCAACACTAGCCGCGAGCATCCGAACTCATAAAACTTCGCACGTCTCTGCGCTCCAATCAGCACTCGGCGCCAACGCAATCACGACAGATCAAATCGCGTTCAGCTTTGGCACCGCACTCGCCACGCAGGCCAGTTTCCTGAACACGGCGCAGTCGCTCAAGCGAACGAGTGTTGGTGCGTATCTTGGCATCGCCCACTCAATCACGTCGCGATCAGTGCGCACAACTCTGGGCGCCATCAGTTCTGTCGAAGCGCGTCACTACGCAGCGCTTCGTATTTTCGGTAATACCAGCGGCGGTCCAGTCATTGCAGCATTCGAAACACCATTGACACCGCAAGCGGTAATCGATGCTCTCGAAGCGTCATCATTCATCACGAAGGGGCTCGCTTAGCCCGCAAGGGTTAAGTTGATCAACGATGTCTGATTCATCTCGTGTTTTTGTCTTTGATGCGAACGCCGTGCAAACCAAGCATGGCCGGCGCCGCTTTCTCGCCAATCTCGCGATGGCCGCTGGCGCAATTGCACTCGCACCCATGATTGAACGCGGCGCGGGCATTGGAGACGTTCTTCGCGCACAAGCGAGCGGTGAGACCGAACCCAATCTCACCGACAACGATATTCTGAATTACGCGCTCACGCTGGAATATCTCGAAGCAACATTCTACTTGCGCGCCGACAGCGGCGGAACACTGCCAACCGGCGCAACTATTGCGGCCCTCGATCCCGACGGCAACGCAACACCCGGCATTGTTGCCGGCCTCGCTGGAATGACATTCCCCGCGCCATCCACACAGAGCATTCCAACGTTCTTTCGAGCGGTGCGCGATCACGAAATCACGCACGTGCTCACGTTGCAAAACGCGTTGGGCGGCTTCGCGCTATCGCGCAGCAATTTCAAATTCAATTTCGGCACCGCCTTCGCGAGCGCGTCGAATTTCATGAACACCGCAATGGCGCTCGAAGATACTGGCGTGTCTGCGTACCTCGGCCAGGTTGCCAATCTCGAGAGTCTTTCCATACTCAGCACATTGGTGACAATTCAAGCGGTCGAAGCCGAACACGCCGCTGCCGTCGGCGTCGCGCTTGGTCAGCCGGTAATTGCTGGCGACGTTCCGTTTGATACTGCGAAAACAACAACGCAGGTGCTGACGATTGCGAACGGATTCATCACGCAAGCACCAACGTTGCCGTTTCCGAAATAGCTGAGCGCTTTTACAAACGCGTAACAGTGTTGCAGTTGATGGTGCCGGTAATCTTGACGCCGGCGGCCGTGGTGACAGCGAAATCAACCTTTGCAGTCGCCCCAGAATCAACCACCTTCACAGTGCCACTGCCTGTTTTTTTCGGATTCGCGGCCAAGGTATTGACCTCGTATTCCTTGGTGCGGTGCATGAGCGGCCCGAATCCGAAAATCACCTGGAATTCCGTCGTGCCAGAGCCCGCGCTTGCCGCCTTCAAACTCGGCACAATCAACTGCAGGCTGTTGAATTTTTCCGGCGCTCCTTTTGAGTCGCTCAACTGGTTGCCGAATGACCCCGGCCCAGTTGCGTTCGCCGAGCATCCGGCTCTGGTTCCAACTGCGTCGTAGGTGCCAGCGTTCGCGCCACCAACAATTACAACGTGTGCCTTCTCGACCGGAGCCTGGGCGTGAAGCGAGGCAGCGAG
>JBDUAX010000631.1:0-2233 GCA_040004455.1 Gemmatimonadaceae bacterium | reverse complement strand
CTAGATCGACGATGAGCGCAGGGGTACCGTCACCGAGAATTGTCGCTCCCGTGAAGAGATTTTCGGCGTCCTGAACTGCATCGTAAGGTTTGACTACAACGTCCTGTTGCCCAATGAGTGAATCCACTTGCAATGCGGTTCTTCTTCCCGACGCCTCGACCAGCACCAGATGCGTTCCCTCGTCGTCAATACTCGGTAAACCGAATCGCGGACGAAGGCGCAGCAGTGGAATGACATCGTCTCTGAGTGTGACGGTTTCCTGTCCGCGTAACGACAGCAAGCTGTCAGCTTCGTACTCCAATGCCTCGAGAACGTGTGCTGATGGCAGTGCGTACGTCTCGTTGCCAACGCGAACGAGCAATGCCCTGACTATCGCCAACGTTACAGGTAGGCGCAGCGTGAACGTTGTGCCCTGCCCGCGAACGCTCGTCATCTCCAATGCGCCACCCAATGCACGCACTCGGCTCGCCACAACGTCAATCCCAACGCCGCGGCCGGAAACGGCAGTTACAGCCGCCGCAGTCGAGAATCCGGCGCGCGATAGCACTTTCAGTAGCCCTTCATCGGTCAAACTTGTAATGTCCGCGTCAACAATTCCTTCAGCTTTCGCGCGTGCGAGCACGGCATCGCGGTCAATTCCCCCGCCGTCGTCTTCCACCTGCACCAGGACTGCGGCTCTGTCACGCGCGGCCCGCAGTACGAGCTTTCCGCTTCCCGTTTTCGATTTATTGCGACGGGCCTCGGCGGTCTCAACGCCGTGATCAATGGCGTTGCGCAAGAGATGCACAATCGGATCGCCAATGGCATCCAACAGCGATCGGTCAAGTTCGATTTCGCGGCCTTCCATTACGAACGTGACTTCTTTCCCCAAATCGCGCGCCAGATCGCGCACCAATCGCGGGAAGCGATCGAATACTTGTCCAACCGGCACCATGCGCGTGCGCAGAACTTCTTCCTGCAACGCGCTTACCAGGCGGGCTGTGTCGTGAACAACACTTGCCAGTCCGCGACCAGGATTTGTCCGATCGGCACTGCCGCCCTCTCCGTTGCCGCGAATTCCGCTTGCTTCCGGTAACATGTCAGCTGCCCGGATCAACCTGTCACGCGTAATGACCAATTCACCGACGAGATCGAGCAATGTGTCGAGTCTTCGCAAATCAATGCGCACATGTCGCAGTGTTTCACGTTCAACACGTCGCGTTGCGTTCGATTTGATTGTTACACGTGCAACATCCCCGGCACTTCTGATTCCAGCTTCGATTTTCGCGTCATCGGCCGCAGTCTCAAGCGCGAGGTTCATTGTTCCATCAAAGCGATCGTCGTTCCAGGTGTGCTGCGCCGGTTCCATCGAGCGCACGCTGCCCAGCGCTTCGAGTTTCGCGAGCACAATCAGCGCGCGAACCCCTTTCAAAGCTGCGTCAGGGGACAGCTTCACTTCGATGTTCTTTACCGGCGAAGCCAGCGTTCGATCCGGCGTCGAACCAGTTGTGTCGAGACGCTGCAACTCTTGAGGTAATGACGCTGCAAGCGCGGGTGCCGACGGTTTTTCAACGTTCGCGTCGGGAAAAATAGACTCATTCGAATCGGATGCGATCGCCCGGTGCGTGCCTGATGGCCGGCGGTTCGGCTCACGTCCTGATCTTTTGGTAATCGGCTCAACGGCGCTCGCCAAACGTTGCACCAGCGCGTCGACATTATTGCTTGATTCCGAACGTCCCGCGACCGCGTCTTCCACGGCCTGCGCCAATGCATCACTGCCGTCGAACAGCAGCGCAATCACATTCGCGTCAACACCGCGCGCGCCACTGCGCATCGCATCAAGGAGCGTTTCGAGCGCATGAGAAATTTGCTCAACCGCGCGATAACCCATTGATGCCGCCATGCCCTTGATCGTGTGTGTCGATCGAAAGAGCACTGTCACTCCCGCAATATCGCCGTCCTTCTCCAGCGCCAGAAGCGCTGCATCAATTTCGGCGAGATGTTCGCGCGATTCCGTGCGGAATAAATCGGCGTATCGGGCGAGATCCATTTTTACATTGACACGTCAGCCGTTGTCGATTTTAAGCTGCGTCAGTTGATGCAGTCGTTAATCATCACAAGCCGATGTGCGTTTACGCCGCGAGCACTCTGTTCACTGCTTCCAACACGCGACTTGGCTGAAACGGCTTCACCACAAAGTCTTTCGCGCCCGCTTGAATGGCTTCAACAACCAATGCCTGTTGACCCATCGCGC
>JBDUAX010000013.1:0-24621 GCA_040004455.1 Gemmatimonadaceae bacterium | reverse complement strand
ATTCGTGCGTGTGCCGCTGCCCAACCCGCCCAGTATTTGCACTTCCATCGAGATCGGGAAGTCTTGCTTGAGCCCCATGCTCGCGGCGGATTGCGAATGAATCATGATGCCGTTGTTGCGAATAGCCCAGCTGTTGCCGGCGCCGGCACCTTTCACCTGTTCGCCAACAAAGCGGTATTCCGCGGCCACTATGTAGTACGAATACGGTTGTTTGTAAAAAATGTGGCCGAATTCACCGTTGAAATCGGGCCATTGATCGTAACGAACTTTGAGCAGCCCGTCTTCAACGCGCACGGTGTTACGATAGTTCACGCCCATTGGTGAACCCGCAAATTTGAGATCCCAGTCGGTCAGGTCCTTACCGTTGAACATCTGCTTCCAATCCATGTTCGCGGTGTTCGGCGAACGTGTCGCGCCTGTTTGCGGCGGTTTGTTTGTCTGGTAAGCATTGAGTTCGTCCGTGTACCCAGACTCAAGTCTCATGATATGAATTGCGCGAACCAAATCACCCGATGCCTCGCGACTTTTCCATGCGGCAACGAGTACTGGTTTCACTTTGTCGCTAACCGTTGCGGGTGCTCGATTGCCGCGCACCGATTGCAACAATACCGAGAATCCGAGGGCGCGTGTTTCTGAGGTTGCGCCGCGCGTGAGATCGATGAAGTAGTCCAGTTCGTTCAGACGGCGACGATCGCCTACAAAGCGACGCCAGGCCGACTCTACTGCATTCGCTGGAGTTCCCGCTGGCGTTATTGCAGGAGTTAACTGTGACAATAAACGCGTGGTCGCGTCCAGACCTGGGCGACCAGGGATCGCACTAACCATGCCGAGCAGTTTGCCGCGCACGGTGTCGCCTAAGGTCGCGTCAGGAATCGCAGCGCGTAATAACGGCAACTCGCCGTCGACCACACCTGTTTCGGCGGCGAGCAATGCCGCGACCGCCGCGTGGTTCGTCGCATTGCGTTTGTCCAACTGCACGAGTGTGGGTATAGAAGCCGCGACAATTTGCGAGTTGCCAATAAGCGCATCGACCACACTTCTTTTGTCAGCCGCGCTTTCGTTGGCCAGCATGAGCGATTTCGCGCCTTGCGGCAGTACGCGATTGCGAATGAATTCGTCCGTCATGGATGCGAGACCGGCTCCGGTCGCGTTCATCAGTGCGCTCTGCAATATCGGTTTGATTTGCGCGCTTGCCTCCCACGTTACCGGTGCGAAGTACGGGCCGATGAACGACGGACGAGTTCCCCACCAATCGCCAGTCCAATCAGACTCGCGGTTGTACAAACGCGCGAGCGCAAACACAACGTCGTGCTTGGCGGGTGCTGCAATGTTGGCCGCAATCAACGCTGTGACAACCGACGGTTCGTGCATCAGTTGCAGTGCACGAAACGAGCCCGCGCGCACACCAGGCTGCGCGGCACTCAACCCCGCAACGGCTTCAGTCGACGCCTGCAACGATACCAATGCATTCACCGCAATGTGCGCGACGGCAGCATCAGCACTGGCAGTCATTGGCACGATTGACGCCGCCGATGATTTTGCATTGAGACGAACAAGACCCGCAATTGCCGCCAGCTGCACCGACGCGCTGCTGTCGGCCAGACTCTGCACGTACAACTTCGCATCGACGCCCGCGAATTGTTTCGTGTTGTCGACCAACGCGCGCAATGCGAGCGCTTTCACCGCTGGGTCGGCTGCGGCGGTGATCAACGTTCTATTTGCCTTCTCGCCCACGAGTTGTTTGAGTGTGAACATCGCTGCAACACGCGCGTAGTCTGCTCGCCTTTTGTCCAGCACAATCGCATTCAGTGCAGACACCACAGCGCTCGTGGCGCCACGTCGCAACAACTCACGCTGCGCTTGCAAACGGTGTTCGGAGTTCGATGAAACCAGTTCCCCACGCAGTCCAATGTCTGAAAGCGCCGCAATGTTCAGCGGTTTTGATGCCGCACCCTTAACTGGGCTCACACGAACCACGAATCCAATCGTGTCGCCGTCGTACGTAAAACTTCCACCCGCTAAACTGGCGATGAACATGTTCGACTGTCCATCCATGGCCATGTCAACTGGATGCGGAATGGTTACGAACTCTTCCTGCTTCACTTCGTAACTCGCGCCCTTCGCAACCAACGGATGTCGCGTGACGTGATTCGTCAACCAATCGGACGTATACAGCGTATTTCCAAAACCATCGGGAAAGTTTGGATCGTGCACCCACAATCCACCGGTTCCCGAACCCGACCCATAATCGGCGAGCGACTTCATGTGCTCACTCGCGAAATTCTTGTACAACACGGGATAACCCATGTTCGCGCCCGGCGCGAGATAGTGCAGACGCGTGTCCCAGCCATCGCCATCGTTCGTGTTGTCGCGACTGAACACGTGCAACATCGGATCAATGGCCAGGTCGTACATGTTACGTGTGCCCTGCGCGTAAATCTCCAGGCCGCTGCCGTCAGTGCGCACGCGCACAACACTTCCACCGCGATGCGTTATGGTCGTTCCATCTTTACCTACGGCTTTGCGATACCCATAATCACCAACCGCGATGTAAATCCAACCATCAATGCCCAGTGTAATACCGTTCGTGGTGTGGTCGGCGCCGCGAAAATCGAGATCGAACCCTAATCCGGTCACGAGATCTTCTTGCACATCTGCAATGCCGTCGCCAGTTGTGTCACGATATGCCGTGAGGTTTGGTGGATGCATGACGTACAACGTCCGGCCGTCGTACGCGAGTCCGCGCGGGCTATCCATTTCCGCGAACACCGAATACGTGTCGGCTGTGCCGTCGCCATTGCTGTCGACCAATCGCACTACACGACCCTTTCCTTTCGCTGCCGTCAACGAAAGATTGGGATCGACACAAACAAACACGGCGCCTTGCACTGTGCCTGTCAAACACACGGGATACATCGCGGCCGGTGGTGCAGCAAACAACGTTACTTTAAAACCGTCAGGAATTTTCACTTGCGCCAGCAGTGACGATTCACGCGCGGCATCGTGCGTAACGTTGCCACGCTTGGGCGCGCCTTGCGCTCCTGCGTCTTGCGCGACACCGGCAAACGCTACGGTCGCAAGCCCCAGGAAAGAATTGCGCAATTGAAGGCGGCGAAATAGAAAACGGCGAATCGTCATCAGAATTGACGCGAAAGGTGAACTATCCAGAATCAGTGCGCCCGCGACGGCCCACTCGCAACGCCTAGCCCCCACGAAGAGACCATACCCAACCTCGGCTTACCACCTCGGCCCGTCGACGCCCAGAATCCAAACGGAAGTTTACGACCAATGACGACACCCGGATACACATTGAGCGAGAGATTGTTGTCCGTCCCCTTTCGGCCAACCAACGACATCAGCAACGACCCTTCCTTGTCGTAGAACACGCCCGCCATCGGCGTGAACTCGATGGTGCGGGCATCCGTCTCAATGTTGAGAATTAGTACCTCGGCGTTTGCGCCGAGTCCGAATGAGATGCTGCGGCCCTGTCCGATGTTGCGCGACAACCCACCCAGCGTCGACACACCAAAAATGTAGAGAAATTTCCAATTTTCCGTGCTCGGCACCTTGAATCGAATCACGAATTCCTGACCCACATTTTCCAATGTCTTTCCGGGAAATGCCAGCGATGGCTGCAGCGGCCAGTTCGTTAGTTGAGCTGGACCACTGAAAAACTTCTGTACTGCATCGAGTCGAAACAGCAGCAATCCTGCCGGGTCGAATATCAAAAGGTCGGTAATGGCGTCTTCACTGAATTTAACAGGGCGTTCAGTCATTTCATTCAGGAAATGCGCGGCGGTCATCGTTACTGCCGACATCAAAACCGGATGTGGTATGCCGCGCGCACTAAACCATTCAGCCATTCTCGCCGAAACCATACCGCTGCCAATAAGATGGAATTGGTAATTTGGAATCCACTCACCTCCACCGCCCTTGCGGAGTGAAAGTGGAAACAGCTCGTGTTGCGAAAGGCGAGTGCCGCCATACATGCGCCAGGTTTTGCCTGGATTGAACAGGGAGATTCGGAGATTCGTGGCCGCTGCCGAGTACGGCGATTGAAACACGCGCCGATCGGCGTCGTCTCCACGAAGCAAGTCAAACCCTTCGTTCACAATTTCAGTGAGGGGGTTGAACTGTCGTTCCGTACCGTAGTCACGCGATTTGTAGAATCGATGCTGATCGATTGGTGCGATCAGTTTTCCCGCTTTGTGTGCGGTTGCGCACGAGGCAAGTGGGAGGAGCGGGAGTATCTGGAGCAGGAAGAAAACTTTTCGTACCGTCATGCCAGCTGCCATACGTGCTTTCATGCCACAACTTACCAGCGCGGGCTATCTTTTTGCGATGGTGATTGAGACCTCGCGTCGCGTCTGTGTGTCTTCCTACTCTAACGACCTATCCGCGTGATCCGACCGATCCGCGTTTGGCTGTTGCTGTTCGCTCTGCTGCTCACTTCTGGCGAACTCCGCGCTCAGGCATCGCCACACGTGCCATTGAATGACGCGGTGTATTCGCAGCTCGATCAGATCATCGGTAGCGGCCTGGTTCGCACCGCGATGTACGGTCAACGGCCGTATCGACGCACGGAAATCGCGCGGCTGATTTCCGAAGCCGGCGAGCAGGCTACGAAGAAGTCGATCAGCGCCAGTACCGAACAAATATTGAAGCGATTGGAATTGAGATTCGCGCGCGAATTGGCGGAAATTCGCTCGAGCGAGAGTCCTTCACGGACCATTCGCGAAATCGCACGCGAGGGGAACGTGGAATTGCTCGTGCTCGATAGTCCTGCACGCGCAATTGAAGGCGCCCCGACTGGAGGAATTGCTGCTGACGTGAACCCCTTACTGAACAACCGACAGGGGCAGCGATTTGCAGAGGGCACGACGACCGTCGCGACGAGTGTTGCAACCGTCAGCGATTCCTGGAGCTTTGGAAAACATCTCGCCGCACAACTTACGCCACGATTTGTTGTCGGTGTTGGAAAGTCGAAAGAATTTACTGAGCTGACGTTGCAAAGCGGCGGCATAGATTTTTCGGCGTTCAACCTGAATTTGAGTATTGGCCGGCAACAGCGCGCCTGGGGGCAGGGCCTGGAAGGGGGAATGCTGCTGTCGTCGAGCAGTCGTCCGCTTGACATGATCAGCATTGAGACAGATCACCCGTTTCGAATACCGCACCCGTTTGGTTGGCTTGGCTCACTGCGTGCTAACGCGTTCGTGGCAGACCTTGGCGTGCATCAGAACTTCCCGCACGCGAAAATCGTTGCGTACAAATTGAGCAGTCGTCTGAACTCGTTTCTCGAGTTGGGAGTGGCCATGATGGTGCAGCAAGGGGGAAGCGGCGCACCGACAGCAAACTTCGTAGATCATTTTTTTGATTTCTTTCCAATCCGAAACGACACCCGCGACAACCCGCCGCAGTTCTCAAACAAGATTGGTGGTTTCGATGCGCGTGTGCGAATTCCGATGTTGCATAGTGCACAGGTCTACGTTGAGAACAGTTTCGACGACATCGATCCGCACCGATTACAGCACGCCTTCTGGGAAGACGGCGGCCACATTGTTGGCATTTCAGTCGCGCAGGTTGGCGCTAGCGGTGCGCTTTCGGCAACGGCCGAGTATCACCACACCGGACTTCGTTTCTATCGACACGCACTTTACACCTCGGGCGTGACCTTTAACCGAACGCTACTTGGCGATCCACTCGGGCCGGAGGGTGACGGCGCCAACGCGCGTTTGCGTTTCGATCGTGGCGGTAGACAGAGTTGGCAGTTGGACGCGGCGATTGAGCGACGCGACGGCGATGTCTGGAAAACCGAGCAGGAAGGCGCGCGCGCCAACAATTTTCATTTTGTGCTGGTCGAATCAAAACCGGAAGAATGGCGTCGCCGAGTGCAAGTGCAATGGTCTTGGAACGTAAAAACCCTGCAGCGATTAACTCTGCAGGGTGGAATCGAAAATGTGAGAAATTTTGTGTTTGTGAATAATGCTAACCGAGCGAATTCGTTGGTCAGCGCACGATATTCATGGGGATGGTGACTGTTTCGAAGTCGCTGACTTCCAGACGGAATAGCTCCGCCTGTTTGAATACGTCGAAAGTGTCTATTGCGGCTTCCGCAGCTATTCCGGCTTCACGCTGTTGGCGAGAATCTCTTGTGCGCGCTCAAGTTCTGGCGACGGCACCTGTACTTCAACGCCGCCCACAACGGTTCCCAGAAATCCGCTGCCAAACATTCCAACCTGTTGGCCGTGAATGAGCACGGGAATGTCTGCCGCTTCCAAATCGGACTTGAGAAGGTCGGCCTCAAAGCCTGTGGCACATTCGGTGAGTCGCACCCAACCAATTTCGTCTGACATGGTTTGTCTCGATTTTTGCTTGTGAAAACTGAACCGCGATGACTCTCCGTAAAGTTCGCTTGAGCGAGCTGCAACAACAAGACGCAGATTGACTGCAAACGCGGATTGTTCGTCGGGAGCACCTGGCTCGGAACTCAGTGCAACGTCATTTACGGTACGCGCCTTCACGCAGCGCCAACCGCTGATTTCTCGTTACTAACCAACCGCCGAACGCCGCTAACAGTGCCAAAGTTAAATTTGCTGCCAGGTTCGCCGAGTCGGGTTTGACGATCGCCAGTGCAAGGTGTGGAATGCCGACCAAAAACAAGAGCACGCCAAAGCCTCGTTTTGAAACCAGTGCATTGCGGATGTTGGTCATTGTCATTGTAGTGCGCCGTGGCGAATACCAGCTCCTAATGGCAGCAATTGTTTCTGCAGGTTTGGCGCGAATGCGCACGGTCAGTGTAGGACCTGTTATCCTATTGGACTCAGCGAGCGCGCCCCGATGGCGCCAACACAGCACAGCCAGCAATGCATATGCGATCGCGAGGCCAATTCCCGACTCACCAAAGAACACCGCGTTTACGCGGCCAGTCGGACGGACATGTTTGCTCAGCACATCGTTCACGAATGCATTGTGTGCGGCATGGAACAACACACTCGGCCAGATACTTCCAGTGCGGAGCCGCAGCCATGCAAGCGGAAATGATGCGGCAATGATTGCGACGGTGAATGCGATCATGCTGGTCGGCGTTGGCGTTGTTGTTGCGTAAGCAGGCGCCAACAGGAATGGATAGTGAAACAGTGCCCACACTACGCCGCTGCAAATTGCCACACTTCCGAATGACATGAATTTTGCCAATTCGGGTACAAGAAATCCGCGCCATCCGAGCTCTTCAAACAAGAGAGTGGGAATCGCCAGGCCCAGCGTAATGCCCACAGTCTGTTCCAATAGCGATAGTGCCTTTGGTGGATGCGACGTTGCCTCCAACGCACCAGCCCACAATGCAATGCCATAAACAACGCTGGCCAGAATGACTGGGGCGGCCCACCCGGCCACGAGAAAGCGCACTTGACCAAGTTTCCATCCAAAGCCGCGCAAATTGTGCTGCGTTGCAAGTTTGATCACCACAGCAAGCATCGGCGGCGCAGAGAGTACCGCGAAGAAGATCATTGCGATTGGCACGTCGCGCGACGCATTTCCCCAGCCGCCGACAATTGAGGCGACATAGAATGGCCCGCGTATAAATACGAGGAGGAGGAGAAACAGCACAACATTCTGGCGCGGAGTGAGCATTCTCATGTTTCAGGATGAAAGAAGGTGTTCAATTTGAAAATCTCCCTGGCAGAACGCTTGCTTGCGTTGTTGAACTTCGACAATCGGAATGTCATGATCTTTAGCCCACGCTTCCCATTCGTTGGCTGATTTTTGCATGAACACTTTCTGCAGTGCCTCGACATCTGGAAATTTCACGCCGCTGTTCGCAATGTCCGTCGCGAACTGATCGCGCAAACGCTGAATGAAATGCGGTTCCAGTGCGGCGAGTGCGATCCAGCCCTTTCTGGTTTCGTATAAACGATAGAGCGGGTTCGCACCATTGAGGGGTCCGTTCATCGTGGTTAATTCGTGGCGAAGTGGCGCGAGTAAGGCGCCGAGCGATGCTTCGAGTGAGACTTCTGCAAAGAGGTTCGTTGCGCCGCGCGCCCGATTGAATAGCAACATCATCGCCGTACTTACCGTTCGTTCAGCTCCAGTTAAATCGGCGAGCAGCGTGATTGGCATGTGTGGAGGTGTTACGAGTCCGGCAGCGGCCTGATACGTGATATCGTGCCCCGCAACTTCCGCATGCGGCAACGCGTGACCGACAATCGCAATTTGACAAAGCGTGGGATGTCGCGCGGCGACCTGTTCCGAATTGAGATTCAATCGGGTGAGGGACGACGGCCGGAACGACGTGATCAACAAATCCGATTCGGCCAACAAACGTTCGACGCTTGCCTGCCCCGGCTCTGTTTTCAAATCGATTCTGCGCACATGAAAATTCGTGCATAATTCTGCATACCACGCTGCCGAGAGTGTTATGAGCGGATCGCCGGCTGGTGATTCGACCTTGACTATTGTTGCGCCGAGTGATGCGAGCCGTTGCGCGGCAACGGGGCCCGGCACGTTGAGCGCAAGTAATACGACGCGAATTCCGTCGAGTGGTTTGATCTCAGGTGCAGCGTTTGTCATACGCTACGCACATTGCGATCTTCGAGCTGAATGCGATAGCGCAAGCTCTCCGCACCGCCGTGCGCGTCATTGTCGTGAAAGTGTTCAATCAACAGACCGCCGTTTAACAAAATCACTTTCTGCGACGCGATGTTGCTGCTTTGCGCAACGAGTTCGACGTAGCTGAGCGCTTCGTTTCTCGCGTCTATCAACAACTGCTGCAATGCCTGTGTCGCGTAACCGTTCCTCTGCTTCCACGGTACCACGGAATATCCAATGTGACCGAGACAGTGCGGCGGCAGTTCGTTGCTGCCCGGCTGCCAGCGAAAACCAATCAGGCCGCAAAATTCACCGTCCCACATCCAGCGGCGATAGCCGGGCAAGCGCGGAACGATGGAGCCATCAGGAAGTTTTACGGGTTCGCCCTTTGCTTCGCGATCCACCTGTCGCCGCAAAAACAAATCAGCGTCAGAAGAAATTTCTTCGAGTTCTTCCTGTGCCGATTGCGGCCGGCGCGTGTCGGGTGCCCACCCTCTGCGCAGTGCATTGGTGTAGCGGTCGAGATATTGATGTGACGGCCAAACGAGTTTCATGAAACGAATGTCGTGGCTTGAACTACAATCCGAAGTTTTTCGAGAACACAACAATCTCGATAGTCTTCCCGCCATCGTTCTTCAAGTGAAACATGGTGTTTACTTCGAGCGGCTTTCCATTATCGTCCTGCAACTCGAGGTGCTTGCTCAGCGTCAACAGTCTGTTGATCGCCGACTTACCGGCCGCCTCACCTGCATCGGTAACGTTGCCCGTGAACTCACCGGGCTCCGGCAGATAGCCGTGATTCGCCGACGCGCGCGCGCCATCACGCACGACACGTTCAAAGTTGTCGGACTTGGGGAGCAGCGTCAGATCGCCGATGCCGCCAACGCCGTCGTCGTCAAACGCCAAATCGATTGTCGCAACAGCAACTCCGCGGAGCTTGAGCGTGCAAATCATGCAGTTCTCACGACTGGTTCTGAATGCGGGAACATGGCCCGGAAATCGGCGAATGGGGCGAACCAATTTCCAAGCCAGCAGTATGACCCGCCGTATGGCGCTCGCCTAGTAGTAGAAGTCGCGCTTGCGGTGCTCGGGTATTCGTCGTAAATTCGCCTTCCCGAAGAAATACCGAAGTTCTTTTCCAACGTTTGAACCCATCAGCCAATGTCTACCAACGCCGTCGTGCTCACTCCCACCGACCTCCTCAATCACTGGCAAGGGCATCGCCGAGTGACGCGCCGAATTATTGATGCGTTTCCGGACGACAAATTGTTCACGTACTCAGTTGGCGGAATGCGCACGTTCGGCGTCCTCGCCAACGAAATGCTCGGCATGACCATTCCGATGGTGAGCGGAGCCCTTACGGGGGAATGGAAAGGGTTCGCAGATGCCGCAGCCACGACCAAAACGGAGGTGCTCAAACAGTGGGACGCAACCACCGACGAACTGAACTCGCTGTGGCCCAAGTTGTCGGAGGAAAAAATGCAGGAGACTATTACTGCGTTTGGGCAGTACACCGACAAACTCGTGATGCTCTTGCTGTACGTCATCGACAACGAAGTGCATCACCGTGGTCAGGGTTACGTGTACTTGCGTTCGCTGGGCATTGAGCCGCCCGCTTTCTGGGATCGTAGCTGAAAAGTTTGGTAGTCGCCACGTTTCTTGCAATTACTTAAAGCAAAAGCAACTGCGAAACGCGGATCGTACGGATCACGCGGATAACTCCTCGCACACTGGGAGCAATCCGCGTGATGGGTAAGATCCGTGTTTTGTTTTTTCAGTTGTTTTTTCTTTGACTGTCTCGACATTCTATTTGAAAACATTGTCCATATTGATGGATCCGGAACGACGGTTACACTTCGAAGCATCCGCGTCCCCCCGTCAATCGCACCAGCAACGGATTCAAATGTCGTCGCTCACGCTCCCCGCGTCTATCGTCTCAACCAACTGGTTGTCTCAGTATCTTGGGCAAGCTTCACTCAAAGTTGTCGACGCGAGCACGTATTTGCCGAACGCCGGTCGCGATGCGAAAGCGGAATACCTGGCCGCGCATGTTCCCGGTGCGTTGTTTGCCGATATCGGCTGGTTGAGCGAAGCAGCAGCACCATATCCGCACACGCTGTTGTCGGAGCGTGACTTCGCAGATCGCATGGGGTCACTGGGTATTTCGAATGACGATGCCGTCGTGGTGTACGACGGATCGGGACAGAATTTCAGCGCGCCACGTTTGTGGTGGATGCTGCGCGTATTCGGACATCGCAACGTTGCTGTGCTTGATGGTGGCATTCGCAAGTGGATGGCTGACGGATACGCCGTCGACACCGAGTTACCCGCCATTACACCAACGAATTTTTCGGCGAAGCTCGATGCGAGCCGCTTGCGCAACATGGCGGATGTTCGCGCGAACGTTGGTTCACACGCCGAACAAACCCTAGACGCGCGTTCGGCCGGACGTTTTCAGGGAACTGAACCGGAACCGCGTCCCGGTGTGCGCGGTGGGCACATTCCGGGAAGCGTCAACATTCACTACGCGAGTGTCGTAAACGAAGACGGCACGTTGCGCAGTCCCAATGAAATACGCGCAATTGTTGCAAACGCAGGGCTCGATACCACGCGTCCAATTGTCGCCAGTTGTGGAACGGGTATCACGGCATGCGCCGTTGTGTTGGCGCTCGATTCAATTGGTGTCAACGACGTAGCAGTGTTTGATGGCAGCTGGACCGAATGGGGGAGCTCGACGGATACGCCTATTGAAACAGGCGCAGCGCACTGAGCCTGGCATTGGGACTTCTCCTTTCACGTCCAGCGCTACATAGTGTGCACCAAATATTACTCCGTCAATTGTCGACGGTGCATCGGACCTTGCCTAAGGCGTAGCGCTCAGGGTGCGGGCGACGACCAACTTCAACCACGGATATGGCCTTGTTGGAAAAGCGAAATCCAATCGTAAAGGTGATTTTCGCGTCCGCCGCCGGGACGATGATTGAGTGGTACGACTTCTACCTGTTCGCGCTCATCGGAACAGTCGTCGCACCACAGTTCTATCAATCGAAAACCGATTTGGGCGCCGTAATTTCGTGGCTGGCCACGTTTGCGGTAGGATTTATTGTGCGACCCTTTGGCGCAATTGTCTTTGGGCGCATCGGTGACGTGGTTGGGCGCAAATACACGTTTCTCGTGACGATGGGAATCATGGGTTTCTGTACCTTTGCGATCGGGTTGCTGCCGACGCGCGCGAAAGTTGGTGACATCGCCGGTGTGTTGCTCATTTCGCTTCGCATTTTGCAGGGACTTGCGCTGGGTGGTGAATACGGGGGCGCGGCGACGTACATCGCAGAACATGCGCCGCAGGGAAAACGGGGCGCGTACACCAGCTGGATTCAAACAACCGCGACACTTGGTTTGTTCGTTGGGCTGATTGTGGTGCTCGCGACTCGCACGATGCTGGGTGAAGCGGCGTTTGCCGATTATGGTTGGCGCATTCCGTTTCTCGCGTCAATTGTACTGGTCATTGTTTCACTGTACATCCGCATGTCGCTCCACGAATCGCCACTGTTTGCGAAACTGAAGAGCGCGGGCACGCTGTCGAAAAATCCCATCGCCGAAAGTTTTGGCAATTGGTTCAATTTGCGATATGTATTGCTCGCGCTGTTTGGTGCGACCATGGGGCAAGGTGTGGTGTGGTACACCGGACAGTTCTATGCACTGTTTTATTTGACAAGCATTTTCAAAGTGCCGCTGGTGCCTGCCTACACCGTCATGGGTGTCGCAGTGTTGCTGGCGACTCCGTTCTTCGTGGTGTTTGGCACCTTGTCCGATAGAATCGGACGCAAGAAGATCATGCTCGCGGGAATGTTGCTTGCAGTGCTGACTTACATTCCAATTTATTCGGCGATCGGCAACGCCGTTGGGCCAATTACGCCGGCAGTTCTCGATGCCACCGGAAAAGTGTTGCACGCGGCAGTTGCGTCGACACCCAACGTGCCCGTTCTGATTGCATTGGTGTTCGTGCAGGTGTTCTACGTGACCCTGGTGTACGCACCAATTGCTGCGTTTCTCGTTGAGTTGTTTCCAACACGCATTCGCTACACGTCAATGTCGTTGCCGTATCATATTGGGAACGGCGTGTTTGGTGGATTGGTGCCGGTCATTGGATTGATTCTCATTCAAGCGGCCACCGACGCGAAAGCCGAAAGCTGGCTCACGCCGATTGTCAAACCGCTGGGCAACTACGCAGGCCTGTTGTATCCGATGACAATCGCTGCACTCTGTTTCGTCATCGGAAGTTTCCTGCTACCAGAAACGAAGGGTGTGGATATTGAAGCCGGAGAATCGGTCGCGAGTTAGTGCGCCGCGAACTCAGTAGTCACCGACGTTACACTCAACGTTTGAATGTGAAGTCGACGACAACTGGCCGATGCTGATTGATCAACACTGAGGTGCCCGACGTTAGTTCGTGTGCCGTGAGCGTATCGAGTGGCAAGTATTCGGTGTCGTAAATGCGCGCGTTGGTCGCCACAAGCTTGCCACTGGAGTACACTATGTTGTCCAGACGGCCGCCGTTGAAGGGCGTGTTGCGACCGTCCCAAGTCCAGTCAGTCCAATTGTCAAAATGCAGCGCATTAGCGCGCACCATTGGTGCAAATGGTGATTTTGCGGCCGCTGTCAACACGGTATCGAGAGGCGCGCTGCCGGATACGAGATTCATGTCGCCGGCAATGATGATTCCATTGGGTGTCAACCGCGTGAGCACTTTGTTCAGGCGGTCGCGCACCGCAATCGCGCCCAATTGACGGCGATATTCCCGCCACGTGTCGATGGTGCCGCAGCACATGAAATGCACACCAACTACAAACAACCAGTTGCTGCCAACGCGAACCATCGCGCCGTTGGTGCGAACTGACTCGTTGCCGCCGCGCGCACGCGTGACCGAATCGTTCGCAGGAATTGTTGCGCGAGCTGCGAGTGCACCGGTTTCAGGGAATAGCACGAGCGCGAATTCCGGTACCTGCTTGACGCTGTCGCGACTGGCGATAACTGTGTGTTCGACGTTGCCGAGTGCGTTGACGGAATCGATAGTGATGAACCAGGTCGTGTCGGCTGGTCCGCGTAACCCCGACAGCATGCGCTTGATGGCATTCGCGTTCAGCCCTTTTGAGACTTGCGCGAGCACGAGCACGTCCGGATTCGCCCAGCGCAGCACCGCGCGCGATGATGCGGATTGCCTCACCCAGCCGCTGTCGGAGACGTTCCATTCGAGCACGCGAAAGGCGTTCGCGGGGCGAGTCGGCTGCGCGGATGCGTGATGGGATAAGACGCTGCTCGCTCCGATGAACGCGGCAACACATATTGCTCGGCGACGCATGCGACTAACCTCAACATCTGTGAATCGAATGGCAAGCCTTCCAAAGGTTTCCGCTGCTGGCATGTTGGCGATTCCTCTGCTACTGATTGCTTCGAGTGCGCGCGGGCAAAGCGGGGTGAGCTCGACGCTGTCCCATGCTCGAATTCCCCTCGATAGCTTGCCAATTGTCGCCCGCGTTGACATTCCGAGCTCCGCCGACTGGATCACGTTCGGATTTAATTCTGTCTGGATCGTGAACTACCGCCCCGATCATGTGTCGCGCATTGATGCGAAGACGAACAAACTTCTGAGGGATATTCCGATTGGACGCAGCGGTTGTCTGGGAATTCTGGCCGACAATAAGCGTGTGTATGTCGCGACGTGCGTTGATGGCTTCGTCAATGAAATCGACCCGAAACTCGACAGCGTGGTTCGGCGCACCGCCGTTCCCATCAAGCGCGGGAGAGAAGGCGCGTTCGCGATGCTCAATGAGAGCTTCTGGATGCCGGACAACGTTACCGACTCGGCATCGAGCAACGTCGCGCGCGTTGATATGCAAACGGGGAAAGTTCTCGCCACCATTCAAACCGGCGCGCGATCGGACGTCATTGTTTCAGGCTTCGGAAGTATTTGGGTAGCAAGCAGTCGCGAAAACAACGTCATTCGCATTGATGCCAAGACCAACGCAATCGTCGCAAAAATTCCCGTCGGTCCCTCGCCGAAATTCATGACAGTTGGCGAAGGCGCGCTGTGGGTGCAAAATCGCACCGACGGGTCGGTGTCGCGCATCGATCCAAAAACAAACAAGGAAATCGCACGCATTGAGGCGCATGCACCCACGCAAGCAGGCGACATCTCGGCCGGCGGCGGCGCGGTGTGGCTGAGCGTTGACGGAATGCCGGTAACGCGGATCGATCCGAAAACGAACATGGTCACGCATCAGTACTTCGGCGGCAAAGGTACCGATGCCATTCGCTTTGGCGCCGGGGCCTTGTGGACTGCGGATCACGCAATTGGACAACTGTGGCGAATTGATTACAAGCAGATCAAGCCTCGATAACAACAAATTGAAACGCGGATAAACTGAGTTTATCCGCGTCTGGTTGTTTGTTGTTCTAACTTCGCAATTGCCTTGTGGCCCGTCATGCCTTTCCCACGATTACATGTCGAGTGATTTCAGTTTTTCATCGGGATCGACACCCAATATTTCGCATAGCTCCGGAAATGCGCGCCTCCGTGCGGCGCCGTCGTCATCGTTGAACCTGAGAAACAGCGGACGCCTATCCCAGTCGAAGATGTCGTCCGACTTGCCGTGTACGTACACGAGCATTGCCGCGTAGTGCGTTGCGATTTCTCCCTTTCGTTCAAACAGTCCGCGAAAGAGTGCATCAACAATTTTTGGTGGATGAAATTCCGCGACTTGATCGAGCGCGCTTGTTAGCCCGCCGTAGAATGCGGCGTGCTGGAGTGCGTCAAGCAGGAGCTCTGTGCGCTCGTCGTCGGAAACAACCCACGGTGCATAGCGCGTAATAGCCGTTCGCACTTCTGCGGTTCCGTTCTGCGCTGCTTTGCGCAACGCGGCCACCGCCTTTTCGTTGTTAATTGCGGCCAATGCTTCTACTTCGCGCCAGCCGCTTGCCGGAATGAGATGCGGCAAAATCAGATTCTTTTCAGCATCGGTCGCTTTGGCCAGCAGCCGCACTTCAAACCCAATACCGTCGTGCCACTTTTCGTAGTCGATATGCATGCTGGCACGAAATTCGTCGACGAGTGTGTTTCCCGTTTTTTCGACTTCCTTCGCTTTGTAATTCCCGGGTGCGCTGCGCGCGTTGTGCGCATCGCGAATGGCATCCATGCTGAGTTCTTCGGGGGGCGGCAATGGCGCTTCGAGAATGAAATACCGTTCGTCGAGATCGCTGAACTGTCCGCTGTACAACGAACTGTTTGCCGCGCGAAATTTGAGGCCCGCGCCCGTTTGGCGAAGGCGCGTGGAAACGGCGCGCGCAAGCATGACACATGCGCCGATTGGGGGTGCGGGATGCCCGTGCGTTATTTGGAGTATTGAATTCCCAGCGACCAATTCAGCGTCGAGTAGTTCGCGCATCTTGTCGGGAAATTGGCCAAGCTCTTTCTGAAACTGTTCGGGAATTTTTGACACTGATTTACGCCCCTATGCCGTGGTGCCAGTCATGACTTCCGCTCTGCAAGATGACACACTGAATTGTGTCCTTCGATGCCCTGCGGATATCCCTTGGTGAGAATTGAGAGGCGGTGTGAATCGAGCCGTGCGCTGTATTGGCACGGTGCTCACCCCAGTCCAACGTGAGAGTGAACGCCTTATCTGCAGTGGTAGCGGCGTTGGGGGACATCGCGCCCAAGATAGCGCGTGCGCATGAACGGCGTAAACCTCGTCAGCGATGAATTCTCACTGGCGGATTTCGCGTCGTGCACCATGTTTTGCTTATGAAAAATTCTGACTCTCCCGACCCCGACCCAACTTCCCGTCGCGATTTCATAGGGCGCGTTGCGTTGTCTGCGGTCGCAATCTCGATGCCATCCGGGCTTCAGGGGTCGCGGCTGAACTCTCACGCCTCTGACGCGCAACCTCAGGTGCGCGGTTTCCAGAATTTGCTGCGCGGACCAGACAATGTGGTTGCGCAAAGTGCAGCAGGCGATGTGCAACTCACGCGCGATTCTAACGGACGCTGGATAAACGGCGGAACCATTGTCGCGACTACAGCGAATGGGGGCGCGCTTCGTGTAACGCTCTCGTCACCCGCGGCCGCCATCAAGCGCGTGCACCTGCGTTGGCGCGGCAACATCAGTACAGCGAAACTCATTCTGGGTGATGCGTGGGAGCGCGCGTACGGCGACCTCGAATGGCGCGGTTGGGCGCCTGATCGTGTAATGCCGTGGTATGCAGCGACAAACGACGGCACGGTCACGCACGCGTACGGCGTGCGCACTGGCGCCAATGCGTTTTGCTTTTGGCAAATCGATCCGCAAGGAATCAGTTTGTGGGCCGACGTTCGCAGCGGCGCGATGGGCGTACAACTCGGCGAACGCACACTCGACGTTTGCGATGTTGTGTGTCGTGCCGGCAAGGCTGAGGAGAGTGCGTTCGGGGCCGTCCACGCGTTCTGCAAGCAAATGTGTAGCAATCCCCGTTTGCCGTCCGCGCCTGTGTACGGGAGCAATGACTGGTATTGGGCGTACGGAAAAAACAGCGCCGACTCGGTGCGTACTGATGTGAATCACATTGTGGAATTGTCGCCCACGGGAAGCAATCGCCCGTTTGCCGTCATTGATGATGGTTGGCAACCAGAACGCAGCAAGGACAAGTTGGGTGTTGGCACGTGGGATCACGGCAACGAGAAGTTCGGTGACATGGCCGCGCTTGCCAGCGACATCAAGAAGGCCGGCGCGCGCGGCGGTGTGTGGATTCGTCCGTTGCAGGCAACCAGGGAAACGGCCGATACGTGGCGACTTCCACGCAACAAGAACTTTCTCGACCCGAGCGTGCCTGAAGTTCGCCAGAAAATTGCGGAAGACATTTCTCGTTTGCGCGCGTGGGGTTACGAGATGATCAAGCACGATTACACTACGTTCGATTTATTCGGGCAGTGGGGGTTTCAGATGGGCGCGGGAATGACGCGCGATGGATGGACGTTTGCGACGGGATCGTCACGCACCACTGCGGAAATTGTGAACGAACTGTATTCGACGATTCGCACTGCGGCCGGTGATAGTCTCGTAATTGGGTGCAACACCGTGAGTCATTTGTCGGCGGGCCAGTTCGAAATTTGTCGCATTGGCGACGACACCAGCGGCACTGAGTGGAATCGCGTGCGCAAGATGGGCGTCAATTCACTGGCGTTTCGCGGCGTGCACCATGGCGCGTTTTATGTGGCCGACGCCGATTGCATTGGAGTGACGACGGCAATTCCGTGGTCCCTTAACAAACAGTGGCTGGATGTGCTGGCGCGAAGCGGCACCATGACCTTTGTCTCGCTCGCACCCGACGCGTTGGGCACAGAGCAACGTCGTGATTTGAAAACGGCACTCGCATTGGCGGCTGCTCCACAACCGCTCGGCGAACCGCTTGATTGGCAGCACAACGTGTATCCGTCGCGCTGGAAGATGACGGGTGCCGAACGCACGTTCGACTGGGTTGGTGCCGACGGCGCCGGAATGCCGTGAGCGACGGCTCAATGGAGCGCCGCAAACTTGGTGCAAGTGAGCTTGGTGTTTCGGTGTTGAGTTTGGGCACCGCGACCTTTGGCGGCGTTGGCGATTTCTTCAAGGCATGGGGTGAGACCGATGTTGCTGAGGCGACGCGACTGGTCGATATCGCAATTGATGCTGGCGTCAATATGTTCGACACGGCCGACGTGTATTCGCAGGGAGTCTCGGAACAGATTTTGGGAGAAGCGCTTGGTGCGCGTCGCAGCAAGGTTCTGATTTCAACAAAGGCAAGTTTCAGAACGGGGCCAGGACCGAATGACGTTGGTTCGTCACGCGAACACCTGGTGTCAGCGTGCGAAGCAAGTCTCCAACGCTTGAAGACCGACTATATCGATTTGTGGTCGATGCACGGATTCGATTCGCTTACGCCAATCGACGAAACGCTGCGCGCGTTCCAGGATCTCGTACGCGACGGGAAAGTTCGACACGTTGGTTGCTCGAATTTTTCTGGTTGGCACCTCATGAAATCGTTGTCGATTTCAGAGCAGCAGCACTGGCCACGCTACGTGGCGCATCAGGCGTATTACTCATTGCTGGCGCGCGAGTACGAATGGGAGTTGATGGCGCTCGCGCGCGATCAAAACGTGGCGACAGTGGTGTGGAGTCCGCTGTCAGGTGGTTTGTTGAGTGGGAAATTCAATCGTCACGCGCCGCCGCCAGATGGAACAAGAATCTCAGCGCAAGGAGTGCGTCCTGGACTCACGATGGAGCAAACCTACATTGTGATTGACGAGCTGCGAGAAATTGCCGCTGATATCAATCGCAGCGTTTCGCAGGTTGCGCTCAATTGGGTGTTACAACGTTCAACGGTTGCGACCATAGTGATTGGTGCGCGCAATGAGAAACAGCTGCGGGAGAATCTTGGTGCCGCTAATTTCACGCTGTCACGTGAACATGTCGAACGACTTGATACGGTCAGCGATCGCGAGCCCGTGTATCCATATTGGCATCAGCGTCGCATATTCGGTGAGCGGAATCCGGTAATTACCCGGTAACTCGGCAGGTAGCTCACGCCTTGTCACGCAGCTGTTGCAAGTCACTCCAGTTCCAATCATTACGAACACCGAGTCTGTCGTTACGGCCTCGCTGCCGCGAAATGGAATTTTCCGGTGCTGGAACAACCCGGGCAAATTTCCACTCTGTTCCCCGGTCGTCGGTCGGCGTTCACACTGTGCGCGTTGCCTTCGTGCAATTCGAAATCAACGAAGAAGGTTGCCACTCTGCGCATTGCTGGGCTTCGAGAGCGCGCTCTGAAGTATGACAATACTCGTGACTTACGTTGGCGAATCACATGACGTGGCGGTCAACGCCAGCAAAATAGCTGCGCAAATTTTCAACGAGCGGATTTCGAAGCAGTTCCTGAAGGGCCACATGGCTAGTAAACGCAACCGTTGCATGGTGTGCGCGAGGCAATGTAGGCGACCAATTCATCGGTCGTGTTCTTCTCGCTTCCACGGAATGGAAATCGTGCGGTACTTGTGCAGCCTATGCAACCATCAGGAAGGTCTTGACCGCGACGTCCGACACTAATTCCGTGCTCATATCCGTCGTGAAGCACCAGGCTGACGTCGAATAATCCAATGGTATCGCTGGCCACCGTGGTATACAGATAGGTGACTTTCACAGTGCCACGACGGCCCACGAGAATTTTGATACCGGTGTGGTTCAGATCGTTAACCAACTCCTCATTCGTGACTATGTGAATTGAGTTGGCCTGCGTAATCGTCACCTGCAGGCGTGAGTTAGCGGGTTTGCTAATTGTACCTGCAATACTCAATGTATTCTCCCCCGCTCCATCGCAGCCGATAAGCATGAGCGACAACATTGCCAGCCCCGCAAATGCTTTGATCTTTGACATTACGCACTCACAGTTCCATCTGGTTTGAGAAAACCCTTCCCCTTTGCTCCGGCAAACGGACCGCATTTCGCAGCGAGAATTTCGATGACCACGGCATCCACTGGTTCGTGATACTCCGACGAAAGTTGCACGTTCACTCCACCAATCGAACCGCTCGCTTCCCCCTGACGTCGCGCGCTGAGTTTGGCCTTCCGGTCGGTGACAGTTGCCACGATGTCCCACTTACCATCGTTGTCGTCGTCACCAATGGAGCGACCAATCGCTTCTTCCGTTGCTTTTATTCCGGCCAGTAATATTTTGTCAATTTTTCCGGCAACCGGAGTGCCAGCGATTGTTGTCGCGAAGTAGAAATCGCCGGGACTGAAGCGATAGCCAACGAGGTTGTCCGACAGAAATCCGATGGTACTTCCAACCGCCGTCAAATCGATCTCGTCACCCCATGACAGCCCTTCATAAAACTTCGGCCACATTTCATTCGCTTTCGCACTCAAGGCGTCAACGTCGACGAAATTTGCCGCTGCTTCTTCGGCTGCGGCAACTTCGTGTCCCTTCATTTTCGCAGTGACTTTCGCGCGCAGCGCGTTGCCTTCTTTTGAATCGTCGCCCAGTGCGCGTCCGATATCACGTTCGAGACGTTCGAACTGATACTCGTCTTCTATCGGCGAATTGAGCGCGGTTGCGACCAGCGATTGGGCATGTGAAAGTAATTTTGTCTTGCCGGCTTCTACGTTCGCGCGCGTTTCGTCAACAATTCGCTTCACGCTGGCAGCGGCGGCGACCGCCTGATATTCGGCATCGCTTTCCAGACCATCGAGCACTTCACCGTTGCGCTGCACATACGCCAACGTTGCTGGCGCGCCTAACGCCGACATCCGGTCGGTGTTGTTCTGACGGTAGTTATCCCACGACGGAGCGCCCCCCGTTTCATCCTGCCAACCTTCGAATTCGTTCTCGTATAACTCGAAATTGCGCTTGAGTCGCGCGGCAATTTCCTGTGCCTGGCCAGAGAGTGCAATTACTGTCACTTCACCACTGATCGCATCCAATCTCGCGACAATGGCTTTTACGCCGTCATTGTCTGGAGAAAGGGGCGCAAGTCTCTTGCGCGCGCTTTCAAGATTTCGTGTGGTGTTCTCTACGCCGCGTTCGCGACTATAAGAAGACGAATCGGCGTCTTCGAAAAGCGCCTTGGTTTCGTTCCACTCGTCCTCGGCTCGCGCAACATTTGCTTCAAGACCGGACAGAACTTCCGCTGTTGCTTTCCGCGCATGAAGTTTCTTGAAGGTGTTGAACTTTGGTTGCGCTTCAGCGAGTTCTGTAGGAATTGCGGATTTCGCAGTTTCGTCAGCAAACAGTTCGGTGAGTTTGCGTTCTGAGCTCGGCCACGTTACGAGATTGCCAATGTCGCTCTCGACCTCACGCAGGAGGTTGTCGATCAGGCGCAGGTATTTGGGACGGTGTTCTGACGTCTTTGCCGACGCAATTGATGCCTGTGCTTCCTTGATCAGCGCTGCAACGGCCGCTTTCTCATCCCCACTCAAGTCTTCCATTTCAACGTCGGCCAGCTCAAGCTTGGAATTCGCCTTGTCAAATTCCTTGTTGGCGATGAGTTCCAGCGCTTGCTGGATGTAACTGCGGGCGGCGGATGCGTCGGCCATGTGATGTCGTCGGTGGGAGAAGCTGCCGTCTTCGGCACTGGAGTTGAAATACCCAGCAAATCATAATGCGGAGTATGGAACTGTGTCGCGAAATCTATAAAGGCGATGGCAGGCGGGCTGTCTACCCCTTCGTGGTTCGGCGCTTGCGCTCAGACGGATAAAAATATTCGAGCGATTTGCGGTAGAGTACTGCAAAATCGCGTAAATCAATTGGATCAATGCGGCGTTCGCCGAGTTCGCATTTCGAAACGAATGACAAGGGGCGGCCCAGTGCCGTGGCGACTTCAACTTGGGTCAACCCTGATTCTTCACGCGCCTGGCGCACGCGCCCGATGAGATACTTGTAATCGGGTTCGTGGACCGCACTTGGGCGGCGTTGGCGAGGCATTCATACATCTTGCTCGCGGTTGAGTAATTCCCCATCTTGGGGAATGTGCTCTTCCGGCGCTCTCACTTCGTCTTGTCCTGTATTCGCGACCGATTCGTGCATGCCTCGACGCGGCTATGTGCACGTTGGTCATTGTGTTCGCAGATCATGACAAAGTTTGCTTCGCCGTTGACCTGGCAGAATAGCTGACTGTGGCAAAAGCCAGGAACGAGCGAAATACCGAAAATCTTGTGCGCGCCGCCCTCATGAGGGCCGGCTTCTATAAAACTGGTACGCGCATCCGGGTGGAAGAACAGGCGAGTTCTATCGCATCGGTTGCGCGGATGTTGAAAACAGCAAGCAAGTCGGGAAGAGGTGGTGGCGGTTCCCCCGAATTCATTATCTCGAATTCAGACAATCCCGATTTCCTGATGGTCGTTGAGTGTAAAGCAGCTCTCTCAGATCATGCATCGACTTGGGTATCAGCGATGCTGGACGGGAAAGACTTCCCGGAAGACGAGACAACCTATTCGAAACGCGTGCAGCGTTATGCAGTTGACGGTGCGCTTCACTATGCGAATAAAATGGTGAAGGAGTTCAACGTTGTCGCAGTGGCCGTTAGCGGCGAAACAGATGAAACCGCGAAAGTTGAAACGTTTCTTTATTCGAAGGGTGGTTCGAAAGCCAAGCGCCTTCAAACGAAAGCCGGAAGGGAAATTTCTGAAGTCCTTCCGTGGGATGACTACATCAAGCATGCGACATTCGACCCGGCAATTCAGCGACTTCGTAACGATGAGTTGATGTCATTCGCCCGGGAGTTGCATGATTTTATGCGCGACCACGCCAAGCTTACTGAAAGCGAAAAGCCACTACTTGTAAGTGGAACACTTTTGGCACTACGCGACAACGGATTTTCGGCGGCGTTTGACAAGTATGAAGTAGGAGATCTGCAAGACGCCTGGTTAGAAGCGATTCAGCGAGAGTTGGCAAAAGCGAATATTCCACAAGCGAAAAAGAAATTGATGGCGGAGCCCTACCGTGGAATTGCTTCGCATCCGGAACTTGGCAAAGCGACAAAAACGTACCCACGAGGTCCGCTTAGCGAACTGATTACGCAACTGAAAACCAAGGTTCAACCGTTCATTTCGATCTACGACGACTTCGATGTGGTCGGCCAGTTCTATGGCGAGTTCCTGCGGTATACAGGCGGAGATAAGAAGGCACTTGGTATTGTACTGACTCCCCGTCATGTAACGGAACTATTTGCGATACTCGCGAACGTCAGCAAGAATTCTACGTGCCTTGATATTTGTGCTGGAACGGGCGGATTTCTGATTTCTGCAATGGTGCAAATGCTCAGGGGTGTTTCCAAGGTGAGCGAAATAGATCGCGTCAAGGCGCACGGACTGATTGGCGTTGAGCAACAACCGGCGATGTATGCTCTTGGCGCATCTAACATGATCCTTCGCGGCGATGGCAAGGCAAACCTGTATCAAGGCTCATGCTTTGATCCGAAAATTGTTGCAGATGTAAAAGGTCACAAGGCAGACGTTGGGTTGTTGAACCCTCCATTTTCCCAAAAAGACGCAGTCTTGCATGAGCTGGTTTTCGTAAAGCAAATGCTTGACTGCCTGGTAAAGAAAGGAACGGGTATCGCGATTGTTCCGATGAGTTGCGCGATATCGCCACATCCAATGCGCGCTGCAATTTTAAAAGAGCACACGCTTGAAGCAGTCATGTCGATGCCAGACGAACTATTCTATCCTGTTGGAACCGTCACGTGCGCAATGATTTTCACCGCACATATACCGCATGCCGTCAGTGCTCGAAAATCCTGGTTCGGCTTTTGGAAAAAAGACGGCTATATAAAAACTAAACATCGCGGTCGGGTAGACCTCTACGACACCTGGTCGACAATACGCGACAGCTGGGTTGAGATGTATCGCAATCGCGAAGTTCACCCAGGCGTAAGTGTTACGCAACATGTCACCGCTGACGATGAGTGGTGTGCAGAAGCATACATGGAGACGGACTATTCAAAAATCACGCAGGCGGATTTTGAGCGAACAGTCCGCAACTATGCCGTTTTTCGTTTGCTGGATTCACAAAATCTGGATTTAGCGCAGCCTGAAGAGAGTGTAGATGGCGCGAGTCAGTGATCTTTTTGATGTGCACTATGGCGTAAATCTCGAATTCAACTCACTCAAGGTTGACGCTGATGGCATCAATTTTGTCTCGCGTACTGCGAGAAATAACGGTGTGTCGGCGCGCGTAGCTTTAATTGATGGCTTGACTCCAATTGCCGCTGGCACTCTCACGGTTGCTGGCGGCGGTTCAGTTATGGAGACATTTCTTCAGCCAAAGCCATACTATTCTGGTCGTGATCTCTATTACCTGGTCGCGCGAGTGCCAATGACAGACGCGCAAAAACTTTACTATTGCGCGTGCCTCCGGGCCAATCGGTACAGATTCAGCTACGGGCGACAAGCAAATCGGACCCTTCGCGAAATTGAGATTCCGAACGTTGATCAATTGCCACAGTGGGTTTCATGTGGAGATCCAACTCAGT